>CAZFPQ010000272.1:0-9486 GCA_964521065.1 uncultured Bacteroidia bacterium
GGTAAGGGGTAATCGGAGGAGTCACGTTGAAAATCTTGAACCAATCGTATCAGTATCCTTGCTAGGGTTTTGAGTACTTGGTTTTCTATTGAATTTATCAGACGCTTCCAAAACCAGTTGTTACCGATTTATCGTCTGCCAAGACAAGAGATTCTAAACTGGAGGGCTTGCACGGTTTCCTATTAAAAAAAACCAACCATCAGGATGCCGAGGTAGGTCCCCAAAGCATTGCCCAGGGTCCCCACTAGGATAGCTGGCAAAATCAAATCTGCTCGATCCTGCGCCTTGGCCAACGCTAAGGCGGAGGTCGATCCGCCAACATTGGCCTGAGAGGCAATGCTGACCAGTTGCCAATCCCACTTGGTAAAAATGGCAAGCCCAAAAATAATCAGCCCATGGATCAGCAGTAAGTTCCCGGCCATGATGAATAGGGTATAGCTCAGGCTACCTATTTCAGCCAGGGCCCCTAAGTCACAAAAAGCCCCGATCACCTCTAAAAACAGGTATAAGCCTAACAAGGCTAAGACCCGGCTTCCTTCTGGACGCAAGCGATTGGGAAGCTGCGCCCAGGCGAGTCCTAAAGTCGTGAGGATAAGAATAGAAGGAATAGGAAGTCCGAGGGTGGCGCTTTGGGCAGCCAGCCAATCAGACAGCATCAAGCTCAATGCTCCTACCCCTATCAACACACTCAACCCAAGAGGTCCAACCTTTTGTTCTTCCACAAATACCTCTTCCACGCCGCTTGCTCCACCATCTCCTGACTGGGTTTTTTGACGGGGTAAAAATCTGTTTAGCAACATGGGGATCGCCAAGGTCAGCAACATCCACAAGGTCGTAAGAATGTTGTCTACAGCTACGGCCCCTGCGTAGAGATTGCCTTGGTCCATGACGTCATAGGCCATGGCCACCGCATTAAAATTAACAGCCCCTCCAATGTAGGTCCCCGCAAACATCCCCGCTATAGCTGGGGTCTGTTCCCCAAAGGCATCTGGCCCAATCACCCAGGTCACGGCTACCCAGATTCCGGCCAAAGTCCCCAACGCCCCGACCAGAAACATAATTAGCATAGGAAGGCCAGCCTTTCGCAAATCCTTGAGACGTACCTCCATCATTAGATAGAAAATGGCCAAGGGAGCTAAATAAGTAAACACCCCTTCGTAAAGAGGGTAGTTATCTGAAGCCGTAGGGATCAAGCCCAAGTTGGCTAAAATCGCTCCAAATAGGATGACCAATAAGGCCGTGCCTAATTGGCGGGCCCAGGTATGGCGAGCCAACCATTCACTGCCCGCAATGACCAGAAATAACAAACCCAAAACCAGCATTGGTGAGGAAAACATAGATAATCGCGATTTCAGTGAGGAAGCATCCAAGATAGGGATTACATCGGGCACTCATTTGGCCGGCAAATTAAGAGCTATGTCCTACCCTGACAAAATTAAGTCGGAGCCCTGCCTTAGGTCATCGGTATTGCCTCGCTCATTACCTAAGTTCTTATCTCAAGGAAGACCAAGGCTAGATGGGCCGTTTTTTATGTACTTATTACGGCCCTCATCTGCACCCGCTAAGCCCGTCGGTCTACTTGACTCACAGCCATGCTTGCTCAAGGACTACTAATTGGACTGCTATGAAAAAGCTACTCGTTCCCACCGACTTTTCCCCTGCTGCAAACAATGCTGTAGACTATGCCACTGCCCTGGCTGCTGATTTAGGGGCAGAGATTCTCTTCTTGCATGCCTATCACGACCCAAGCCTAGACCATGATCTACCTACCCTGATAGCCCCTGCCCCCACATACGTGAGCAGCACCAAGATCATGACTGATGTAGCACAAGAGGCCGACCGAAAACTGAAACGATTGGTGGATACCAGTCGATGGAAGTATGGTATCCCAGCTAGTTGTCAATTATCAGAAGGCTTTCCAGAAAGACTTATCCCCAGCACTGCCAAAGAAATGGGCTGTGACCTAATTGTAATGGGTAATCGGGGACAAAACGACCTAAACAGGATCTTTTTTGGTTCTACTACGGCCAGTGTGTTACGTCATTCTACCTTACCGGTACTAGCGATCCCGGAGCATTATCGGTACAGGAGCATCGAACACGTGATGTATGCTTCAGACTTCGAACCCAGCGATGGCTGGGTAGTTAGGCAGATGCTCCAATTGCTCCAGCCCCTTGACTTCAAGCTCTATTCTATTTTCATCTTTAATGAAAGAGGCCACCACTACCGCAAAGAGGATTACCTAGGCCTCAAGGAAGCCATGCGCTCTCACATGAAATATGTGTTGCCTGACGCAAAAATGAATGTCTTAGCCACAGGAGACAAAGACTTAGTCAATGGCCTGGAAAAGGCTCTTTCAGAAAAAAAAGTAGACGTATTGGTCATGGCTACTCATTTGCGAAACTTCGTCCAACGCCTGATCCATCCTAGTCAAACCAGCCGGATGCTGGCCAAAACTCAAGTTCCCTTATTGGCCTTTCCGATTGAGAGAGATTGAGAAAATAAGAGTTTGGGACATGGGGTAATTAGAGCATAAGGGGATCAAAAAAGGGTCATCCTGATCACTTGATGGAGCAGGATGACTCTTAGGAACACTCAAAAAATAAGTAAGGTTCCTCAGCTAGACTAAGCGTTTACCAGATCTTTCTCCTCGATATTTCCAAAGGCCAAGTCAATGATCTGCTGTTGCTCCATGTTGTGGATACGTGCATAACCGCTGGCAGGAGTTGCAGATGGCTTGCGTCCATAGTAAGTCAGTTCAACTTCTGTGACTACACGTAGGATATAGTTCCAAGCACCCATGTTGCGTGGCTCTTCTTGGGCCCAGCACCACTGAGCATCAGCGGGATACTTAGCGATCAATTCACGCAGCTGGGTCACTGGCAAGGGATACAACTGCTCCATTCGGATTACAGCCACATCTTTGCGTTCCGCTTTTTGTTGCTCCTCTAAGAGATCATAATAAATCTTCCCTGAACAGGCGATCACTTTGGTAACCTTATCGGTCTCTACATATGGGTCATCAATCAATTCTTGGAAGCGGGAACCTGCCGCCATTTCGTCAATAGAACTAACTGCTTTAGGATAGCGCAACAACTTCTTAGGTGTCATGAAGATCAAAGGAATGCGAAAATCCCGATGCATCTGGCGGCGGAGGGCATGGAAGAAGTTGGCTGGAGTGGTGATGTTGAGCACTTGCATGTTTTTGCGTGCACACAACTCCAAGTAACGCTCTAAGCGCGCGGAAGAGTGCTCTGGACCTTGTCCCTCATATCCATGCGGCAGATACTGAATCAGCCCACTCATGCGCTGCCATTTGGTCTCTGCACTCGCGATATATTGGTCCATGATGATCTGGGCGCCGTTGGCAAAGTCGCCAAACTGGGCCTCCCAAATGACCACATTGTTGGGATTGGCGGTGGAATAACCGTATTCAAATCCCAACACCCCATACTCAGAAAGCAATGAGTTGTAAGCAATGAATTTGGCTTGTTCTCCAGGGCGAATCTCATTGAGGCCAATCCACTCATGTTCAGCATCGGTAGACAACAGCACCGAATGACGGTGTGAGAAAGTGCCACGCCGGGTGTCCTGCCCACTGAGGCGGATGGGAAATCCTTCTAACAGCAAAGTACCATAGGCAATGAGTTCACCCAGCGCCCAGTCCAAACGATCTTCCTCGACCATGGTCAATCGGTCTCGGAAGAGCTTCCTAATTTTCTTGTGCGCTTTAAAATCTTCGGGGATATCATGGATCTTATGAGCAATTTCTAGCAATAGCTCCTTGTCAACTCCCGTTTCGATTGAGTCCGCCATGAAGTCTTCCTGGTCGCCCCGCCGGATTCCATCCCAAGTCCCTTTGAGGTAGGGCGCATGCTTCAATTTATCAGTAGCCCTGGCTTCCTCCAGCTCTCCTTGTAGCTCTGCCTTAAACTCCTTTTCCAATTCTTTGGCCATGTTGCCAGCCACCTCACCCGAACTCACCAGCTTGTCGAAGTAAATTTTCCGTGGATCAGGATGCTTGCGGATGATGTCGTACAGCAATGGCTGGGTAAATGCAGGCTCGTCTGCCTCGTTGTGGCCGTGACGGCGGTAGCAGAGAAGGTCGATGAACACGTCCCGACCAAAAGTCTGGCGGAACTCCATCGCCATTTCAATCGCCAATACCAAGGCTTCCACATCATCCCCATTCACGTGGAATACGGGGGAATGAGTAACCTTTGCCACGTCCGTACAATAAGTAGAGGAGCGGGCGTCTAGGTAATTGGTGGTAAAGCCAATTTGGTTGTTGACTACAATGTGCAGGGTTCCTCCTGTCTTATATCCTTCTAACAAGGACATCTGAATGACCTCGTATACGATTCCCTGAGCAGCGATGGCAGCATCTCCATGGATCAGTACTGGGCATAGTTTGTTAAAATCTCCTCCAAACTTGCGGTCAATCTTGGCCCGAGCAGAGCCTTGCACCACCGGATCTACCGCCTCTAAGTGAGAGGGGTTGGGCATCAAGCTCAGGTGTACTTTATGCTTATCGCTGGTTTCAATATCGGCAGAAATACCAAGGTGATATTTCACATCCCCTTGGAACATAGAATCGGCGTATTCTTTTCCTTCAAACTCACTAAAGATCTCATCATACTCCTTCTGCATGATATTGGCCAACACGTTGAGGCGTCCACGGTGGGCCATACCCATTACAAACTCTTCAATACCAAGGCTGGCACCTTTTTCTATGGCTGCGTCTAGAGCTGGAATTAACGACTCTGCTCCCTCGAGAGAGAAACGCTTTTGTCCAACGAACTTAGTACCAAGAAATTTCTCAAAAATCACCGCCCGGTTGAGCATTTGTAGCAAGTGCTTTTTCTTTTCAAGAGAAAAGTCAGGCTCGTTGCGATTTTTTTCCATTCGCGTCTGCAGCCAAGAAACCATCTCAGGCTTGCGGACATAGCGAAACTCAGCCCCTATCGATTGACAATAAGTAGTTTTGAGTAGATCAATGATATCCTTCAAAGTCGCAGGGCCTAGGCCCACTTCTACCCCAGCTTGGAAAGTCGTATTCAGATCAGACTCCGAGAGTTCGAAGTTTTCCAGGCTAAGATCCGGGGTATATTTCCGCCGTTCTCGAACAGGGTTGGTTCGGGTAAATAGGTGACCTCGGGTACGGTATGCATTGATGAGGTTGAGGACGTGGATTTCCTTGCTAGCGGCAGAAGAACTTAAAGAAGCCATGCTTCCCGTGGGTACGGAAGTAGCCTCTTCTTGATAGTTGGCCAAGGCAAATTCAAATCCAGAAAAAAACTTGTGCCACTCTTCGGCAACGGAGCTGGGGTCTTTTTGAAAGGCCCGGTACATGTTATCAATGTATTCAGGCGTAGCATTACTGAGAAAATTGAGCTGATCAGACATGCTTATGGGTTCGTGGTTCGAAGGTTAATGCCTAAAAAAGTAGGCTTTTGGACAAAAAGGAATCGGTAATACACCAATAACTACAAAACTAGCAAAAAGATATGTTACCTTTTCTCCATTTGTCACCTTCTATTTGCCAAAGTTGTGCCGTCTACCGCCGGAAGAGTAAAGTAAAAAATACTGCCTTGGCCAGGATCAGATTCTACCCAGAGGTTTCCACCCCCATGCTCAATGATGCGTTTACATACAGGTAGTCCCACTCCAGGTGTACGAGGTCGAGAAACATCTAACTGCCGGGCGAAGCTAAAGAGAGCATCCTTTTGGTCTGGGTTCAATCCGCTGCCATTATCTTGTACCCGGATCAACCAAAAATCACCCTGCCGTTCTCCAGATATGATGACCTCCACTTGGTCATCGCTGTATTCTATGGCGTTGGCTATCAATTGCTGAAACAAAGCCACCATCTCAAACTCATTGGCAAAAACGCTGGGAAGAGCGCCAAAAAAAAGCCGAGCCTCTCTCCGATCGATCAAGGGCTGGAGGTTGGTAGCTACTTCTTGCATTACCTCCGTAAGGTTTACTTGGTGATATCCTGCCCTTGCTTTAAGGTGGGCACTGTCTAGTAAGCCAGCCACGATTTTTTCCAATCGAAACATCTGGTTCAACCAGCCTTGACTGTCCTGAAGTAGATCTGCAGAGCCCTCCTCTTTCAACTTCAACAGGACCCGCTGCCCGGTCATGATGGCGTGACGCAGGGGATCCCTAAGCGTATGGGAAACCGCCAAGGCGAAATCTTCCAATCGCTGATTGAGTACCTTTAGCTGCTCAGCAGCCTCAGCTTGCTCTTGTTCAAGGGCAACTTGATCGTTTACCAGTTGGGTATAAAATATCAATCCACCCACTTGGTTATCTTCCTGGTACCAAGGAGCTACCACCCAGTTAATATAATCGACTTGTCCATCTTCCCGCCTGTAAGGATCCCGCTCACATCGCTCTATTACTCCCTCAAGGCAACGCTGATGAACCTTCTTCCAGCGCTCGGGAATTCCTGGAAACACCTCATAGTGATTCCGCCCAATTAGGTTTTCATCAATGCGATAGGATTCTAGCCACTCATCGCTCACCATGAGGTAGCGCATGTCGGTATCAAACATGGCGATGGAAGCAGGGGCATGACGGATGAAATAGCGGAGCAGAGAACCTTGGGCCATCTCTTGCCGCCAATTTTTGTCCTTGGGATCCTGCTGGGAAATGGCCCCCAAAAGCCAAACTACCTGGCCAGACGAATCAAAAATGGGCAGCAAGGTTACCTGAAATCGACTTTTATTTCCTTTTGCCCAGAAAGCTGAAAAAGTCTCGCCCCGTAAGCCTCGGCTAATGCCCACCATCAAAGTAGGATAAACAGGGGCGACCTCTTCATAGTGATGGCCTAACCATTGCGTTGGCTCAATCGAAAGGGAATCCATGAGACTGCCCCGGATCTCAGCAAAACGGCCCTTCTGGTCAAGTTGAAAAAAAAGCAGCGCTTGATGTGCTAGCATAAAATCCAACTGCATTTTTGCACTTGGCGGCATGCGACTCGAATGCGAATTAGGGCTTTCAAAAGGTTGCTTCCCGGACATATTCACTGGGGTAAGAAAAGGGCAAGGGGCAAGGCGTCAATAGAGGAACGTTTACAAAGAAACTAAACCTCTCTTGGCCCCACAAGTCAGCCCCATATACTTCTTACCGATGCAGTGGGGGTACTATAGCTATCCGCCAGGTGTTCGGCATAGGCTTCCCAGTAATTTTTTTGCCACATAGCCTCATCTACTCCTCCGATATAATGAAAGGGCCCTCCCATGGCAGCCAGGCTAAATAGGTGCCCAATTTCATGGCGCTGAAGATGCTCGAATCCAGGGTTGATGAATATAAAATTACCCATATTCAACCCAGAGAACCCTGCAATTGGTCTGATTAGGCCACCATAGCAAGTAATGCTCCCGCTAGGAAGATCGAGCACCAAATGAATCCTGATCGGGCGAAACAAGGGATGTAGGTATCCGATGGGAAAAAATACCAGGTTGGCCAACATCATCAAAGCGCCAGGTAAATTGACCGGCCATGACAGGGGCAACAACCAGTTACTCCATCCCAAGACCATCTGGAATTGGGGATTGCGTGAGATCATCAAAACAGATGAAGCAGAAACCACTCCACCTAGCACCAGTCCGAAAATCCAATGACCAAATAGATAAGTCACCAGCCATGCGTTTAGTCCGGCGTTTAATCCTGTAATCCAGCCGCGAAAAAACTCGCCTAAACTCTCATTAGACCACCTTGCTGCTAGCAGGTAGAGTCCTAGCAGTTGTAGCAAGGCCAAGCTCCCAGCGAGGGCATAGCCCCAAGCATTTGCGTGCAAAAACCAATAAGCAAAACCAGCCGCAGTCCCCCCCCCTGGCAATAAGCCTAAGGGGCTGACACTCCAAGTAGAACGGTTAGACATACCAAAATTCAATCTTTCACTAACAATAAGCTCCTGATTCCCAAATGGTTTCACCCAAAAGGAAAAAGCAAGTAGCAATGGTCGTAAGGCGAGTGTGAGTAGAAAGAAATTTGGCTTAAGCCAAACGTTCACCGTATTGTTCCTGGTAGTAGGCACGGTAGGCTCCCGACTGTACATTTTCAATCCATTCGGGATTGGAGAGGTACCAATCGATGGTGATAGCCAAACCTTCTTCAAAAGTTAAACTAGGCTTCCAACCCAGCTCTGCCTCCAATTTTTCGGGGGCGATGGCATATCGAGCATCGTGACCAGGACGGTCTTTAACAAAGGTAATAAGTTGTTCGGAACTTCCGGCAGGCCGATCCAATTTTTGATCCATTAACTGGCAAAGTTTTTTGATCAAATCAATGTTTCGCCATTCATTCCTACCGCCAATGTTATACGTTTCACCGTTTTTCCCTTGGTGAAAAATACAGTCGATGGCCGAGGCGTGATCCTTTACCCAAAGCCAATCCCTCACATTGATTCCCTGCCCATAGACGGGGAGAGGCTTTTGTTGCAATATGTTACTGATGAAAAGGGGAATTAGTTTTTCGGGAAACTGATAGGGACCGTAGTTATTGGAACAATTGCTGATGACTAAAGGCAGTCCAAAGGTGTTGCCATAAGCCCGGACAAAGTGATCTGAGCTGGCTTTGGCCGCAGAGTAAGGGCTTTGGGGGTCATAAGGGGTGGTTTCATAGAAATATTCCCCTTCAGCCAAAGAGCCATATACTTCGTCTGTGGATACGTGATAAAAGCGAACTTCTTTTGGATCCCGGCCTTCCCAGGCCGCACGAGCCGCATTTAACAGCACCACCGTTCCCACTACATTGGTCTGTACAAACTCCAAAGGATTGAGGATGCTGCGGTCTACATGAGATTCCGCAGCCAAATGGATGACCCCATCAATATGATGAGTGGCAAACAGCTGATTCAATAATTCCGCGTCACAGATGTCTCCTTTTACAAAGCGATAGTTTGGCTGTTGCTCTATCGCCCGCAGATTTTCTAGGTTCCCGGCGTAGGTAAGCTTGTCTAAGTTGATGATTTGATAACTAGGGTAGGAAGTTACCAAGCGCTGTACCACGTGTGACCCAATGAATCCCGCGCCTCCGGTAACAAGCAGACTTCGTGACATGAATGATGGTGTATGGTTTGAAATACGGAAAGTAGAAAAAAGGCTTTCCTCGATACAAGTGCAAAATTAGTCCCTTTTCGAGAAAATCCTCAGTCCCTTTGAGGTGAATATTACAAGTCTGAAAAATATTTTCTCCCTGATCTAAAAGGCTGTTTGGGTGTTGAGTTTGCGGCCTAAACTTGTCTTGCCACGAGTACTTGGGATTAAGGGCCTCAAGTAAGAGTCTAACTGCGATGATTTTTCTCGAGATAGCCCGCTATTCTTCAAAAAATCTGCTTGTCAGAATCAAAAAATCCAGCGTTTGGGCTCGAAATACAAAAATCTAAATAGCTTCTCAACTGGACTTTGGCTAAAAAGTTGCCCTTAACCATTAGCGGTGTCGCCTGCCGCGGGCCTTACTTTTTTCAAAAAAAGT
>CAZFPQ010000273.1:0-5539 GCA_964521065.1 uncultured Bacteroidia bacterium
ATGAGGCGATTGATTTGAGTGCTTCTCAAGATTTTGCGATCAATTTTTCATTTAGGTTCTTCTTGAGTAAAGAACATCCTCATAAAGGCTGGCAGGTGAGCTTACCCTTTGGCTACGAGACCTGGACCTTAACAGACCGAAGTACGGACGCAGAAGTAACGTATGAGTTTTGGAACATCAGCCCCAGGATTGGCTATTTGTGGTATCCTTTTAGACTTAAACAGGAAAGATTTTATATCATGTCAGAAGCTGTTTTTGCGATTCCGATCATTTCAGAGGGAGAAGTTCCATTGGGGAGCGCATCCATTCGATCTAATCCTATTGTTCCTATCCCCAGCATAGGGCTTGGGGTTCGGCTGTAGGGTGAAGGCACTAGCCCAAAGCTCCACCCGGCCCCCTTGCTTTCCGTTCCGAGACAGGCTGGGCGTAGTTGATTCCAATGGAATCGGAATCAACTGCGCCGGGGTAGGGAATGCTGCGTGTGAAAGAGCCGATTCGGACTTTTTTCCCATGGTACGGCGAAATGAAAACTCCTAAACCGCCTCTTGTACCTCATGCTTCCCAATAAAGTCTAAGAAAACTCGGCTTGTTGCTTCTGGCGTTTCTACATGGAAGAAATGCCCTGCCTCCACAAATTGCACGCGGCCATTGGGGATAAGGGTATGTGAATGTTCGTACTCCTCAGGATGCTGACCAGGGTCAAATCGCCCTTGTAAAATCAAGGTTGGCATTGTCATGCACTCGAAAATAAAATCTTGTCGGTCCTTCAATTCTTGGGCGAAGCTGGTAGTTTTGAAACTCAGAGGAACGGCTAAAGCAGTATGCCTGAATTTGAATTCCTTCTCAATTCTCCTGACTACCTTTTTCGGAATGGGCAGCTTGGTATAAGGGGATGCGGTGTAGACCGCCCACATGCTGAATCGTAAGCGAAAGGCCAAACTGCCCCAAAAACTTCCCATCAATTTATGCGGCGGCTCAGGCTTTCCGTGTGGCTCATTGAAGGATTGCTGCATGCGGATATAGCTGGTCACACGCTGCTGCATACCGGATTTGCTTAGCAGATGATCCGCAGCGATGGTCCCACGGTCATGACTGATCAGGTGAAATTGTTCAATGCCAATTTGGTCTAATAATGCCTTGATCTCCTCTGCTATATGCGAAAAAGAGTGGTCTCCATCCAAGTCTTTCGCAGTCTGCCCATAGGGCTTTAGGTCGAGGGCGACGACGTAGTACCGGCTTGATAAAGCGGATATTTGTGGGTGAAAACAATACCAACTCTCGGGGAAACCATGGATCATGACCACTGTGGGATGTTGCTTATTTCCGGCCGTTACATAGTGATACCGAACTCCCAAGGCTTCCTCAAAATGATGGGTAAGGGTACAGGTTTCCGTGATTTGTTCCGTGTCTCCGGGCTGATTCATGGGCGTGGGGATCTGGAACCAAAGCGTCATAGACAGCAGTAGAAGTACCCCTATTGAACCGAAAACCATCCAAGTCCCTAGGGTACCGGGGGGGGGTTGCCAGATCAAATAGCCGAAAAGCCCTAGCACAACAAGTGGTAAGATTGACCGTCTGTTTTCATCTGCCACCCATAGCATCACCGTAGCTCCCAGCATGAGAAAGCTTCCCAAAATGGCTCCTGCGTACATGGTGGAGGCAAAACAGAGCAGAATTCCAGTTATTATCTCAGCTAGCCCAGTGGCGTATCGCATCCAAACGGGTAAATTCCAATGTTTGAATTCCTTTCGTTGAAAATCTAGTCCCAGAATTTTCGTTGTGCCCGTGGCAATGAAAACCACGGCTAGGAGGATCGGGAGGGTACTTGCAATCGGCATGTTCGGTTATTTTGGGTACGATTACAAATCTATCTAGGGGTTTGTCCGCGTCTTTTAAGAATTCTTAAAAAAGCATCACCCAATCCGATTTCGCCTTCGTGTCTTATAGTTCTCGGTGGTATCCATAGCTCCGCAAAATTCTACGTTATTCCAATCGGGGTCATAGAAATAGACGGCCACATTTCCCCCCGTTTCCCCATCCCCCATAGGAGGGGCATCATTGTGCCTGACGGTGCCATAGTTCGGCATATATCCTCGGCTCCTGGCTTGCTTTTCAAACGCCAAGACATCTTCCATGCGATTGCCTTCTACCTCCAAAGCGAAATGGTAAAAGCTCATGCCCGATGGAATGCTGATTTCGCCTTTTTCATTGTATTCTTCCATCAGAACCAAACATTCGGGATGGTCGGCACCACTCATGTAGCAGCAGCGTAGGGTATAGTTTGGTTTGAAGGGGTGGGCTTCTCTATCGCAAGTACGGCTATGGGTCATACCCGCAAGGTCTTCATACCAGCGCCGGCTTTTTGCTATGTTCCTGACGTAAAGGGAGATCTGGTCAAGATGAGAAATGCGCGAAGGTTTAAACACGCCATAATCCTCGGTCTTATTGGAGAAGCGCTTGCCTGATAGGGTGGTGGGGAGTAAAATAAGCTTTCGGACCCATTTCCTGCGAAGTAAAGGCCCCATTTTTTGTAAGACCGGAGGAAGTACATTGGGAGGCTTGTAGGTGGTTTTTCGCATCATGTTGAAAGCTAATTTTTGCAGATGATTTCTATCCAATGATGATCGGGGTCCTGAAAATGGAAGGCTTTCCAGCTTTTCTCCATGGTCGCTGAAGCTAGGATTCTACCTTCTCGAAAAGGGATCCTCATTTCCTCTGCCCGCTTTGCGATCTGAGCAAACTCTATCTTATCGCGGGCCACCATGGTAAAGTGGAGCATGGCGTCATTGTCCATTTTTAGCTTGTGGTGCTTGACCATGCAGACATCGTGATGGTAGAAGCCAAAACTGAAAAAGTGCATTTCCTGCTGAGACATCCGCATCGCGGCACTGCTATCTGGGTGATTGAGAGCGGAGAATTGTAGGTCAAATAGCTTCATGTAGAAGTCCTTGGACCTCTTGAGGTCTTCCACGTAAAATACGTGGTGTTGGAATTTAGCGGTTCTCATAAGGAAGGATGGTATTGGTTTGGCGACCTAGGTCTATTTCCCCATCTGCTGAGCTGATGGCTGTTTCCAGGGTATCTCCATTCTGTAGGTATTGGTGCTGCTTTTTCTGTAGAGAAGCCACCTTTTGTTCGTTGCTCATCAGCCAGGTGGCGATCCCTTGTAAAAACTTGCTGGGCGCCTTGATGACTACTCCACCAGGCGTTCCTGTCAAGAGTAAATCTCCTACTGAGAGATTCATAAATCCTGAAAGTTCAGTGAGGGTTTCAGCAGGTTTGAAGATGAGCTGTGAAGTATTGGCCTGCTGCCTCAGTTCCCCGTTAACCCAAAGTTTTAGCTCTAGATCGTGGAGGTATAGAAAATCTTCTTTTTCCAAGAGATACAATATGGGCCCTAGCGGAAGCATGGTTCTACAGCTCTTTCCTTTGAACCATTGCCCATAATCTTCGCGGTATTGTAAGTCGCGCGGGGACATGTCATTGGCCAGGATCAGTCCCGCAATGTATTCATGTAAATTGTCGTCCGTTACGCTGACGGGACTTGCAATATCCCTTTTGAGGATCAAGCCCAGCTCTACTTCATAATCGAGGCAGAGGCAACCCTTGGGTCTTACGATGGGACTATAAGCTCCCGTAATGGCGCTGTAATCTTTGGCGAAGATGAGATTGCCAGATGAAGATTTGGACAAGGCAGACTCCTCCCTGTGAGAAGCATAGTTGACCCCTTGGCAGATTACCCGCAAAGGAGTTGAGACAGGGGCCAAAATTTCGACTTGATCAAATGTCAAGGCTCCGTTTCCAATGTTATCTGCCTGTAGGTATCGGTTTTGATGGGTGAGTAGGTCTGGTAAAGATTGGGGCTGATGAATGAAGGGGATGAGTTTATCTCCATGTTGAACAGCCCAGGTTACGGCTCCCTTTTTTCGGTATTTTATGATGGATTTTCCCATATCAGATGAGTTCGTATTGGGTGGGATAATTGCCGAGCATTTCGTCCACGCTTGCGGCATAGGTTTCAGGATTTTTTGTTTGGATGTGGGCCACCATGCCCATTTTGGGCACTTGCATGTAATTCTCTCTTTAAGGCTTGGTACTCCCGGCAGAGCTTATTTGGGTCTTTTCCCGAGGAAAACACGTACAAATCCGGGCGAACGATAAAGAACCGAGCCTTTTGACGCTTGGCCCACTTCTCAAGGGTTGGGTAATGGCTAAACGTCTCATCAAATTGTAGGTGCTTCAGTTCAGTTTGCTCCGAAAACGCCACTATCCCTTTTCCAATAGAAACCAGCGCCCATTGGCTCTCTAGCAGTGTATCTGAAAACTGTCCGTCGGCTAACCGGATTTGTGGGAAGAGTTTGCGTGCGGCCTTTCCTCGGCCGAAAAACCCTTTACCAACTTTCCCCCTAGAGACCTTCAGGTTTTTGAGTTTTCGCTTGACAAAGGAAATCTTAGAAAGGAAACTGAGTAGGTACCAAATCCTCGTCGTAAAGAGCCAGCCCACCGCAATGGCTCTCTGAATGTCTCGTTTGGCGTGGGGGTATCGTTCAGCCTGATAAGAGGCAAATAGGGATCGGGGGGCACTTCCTTTTAGGACTGCGTCGATTTTCCAACTGAGGTTCATGATATCCCTGAAGCCAGCCCCCATCCCTTGCCCAATGTAGGGGGGCGTGGTATGGGCGGCATCCCCAGCGATAAAGACGTTTCCTCTACACCAGGTCTTAGCTAGGACACTCCTGAATTGATATTGGACCATGTGCTGTATGTCCAATTCCGTCGTATCTATCCCTAATTCGCTTAGTAGCTGGTAGGCCATTTCTATGTTTTCCAGCTTCTCCTTACTCAGGCCTTTGTCAAAATTCAGTTCCCACCTTCGATGTTTCCCGACCCCCTGCATGCGTACCCAAGGAGTTTGGGTGCTACAAAATTTCTGAACCCTATCGACGGTTGGATTTTGATCTGAGGTATCGAATGCGTCCACTTTTAGCACCTTCTTCCTAAACCCCAGCTCTTTTAGGCCAATCCCCAACGCATGACGGGTAAAACTACGTGCACCATCACAGGCCACCAAGTAGTTTGCTTTGGCTATTTTCTGTCCCTCTGAGATTGCTTCTACCCCATTCTCATCTTGTATCAGTTGCTGTATCTCGGTATCGTAGCGTGTGTCAACCGTTGCAAATCTCTCACAGCCTTCCCGTAGGATTCTCTCTAATTCAGGTTGGTAAAAAAAGAAATGATTGGACGCGTAGCCACTTGGGTAGTCCAGGAATCCACTGATTAGTACATTTTCCGAAGCATCCAACAGTTCCATGCCTTTAAATGGCTTCAGGTGCTTCAATAGTGGAGTTAGCAAGCCAACTGATTGTACGATTCTCAGGATTTCGTCATCCAAGGCAATCGCCCTTGGGAATTGGTAGGCTTGCCGCGTCCTGTCAATGCCCAACACCTTATACCCCATTTTTCCCCAGACATTGCAGGCCAGCAAACCGACCGGGCCAAGTCCCAAAACGATGAGGTCATATGGAGTTTCTCTTTGCAC
>CAZFPQ010000273.1:5639-9359 GCA_964521065.1 uncultured Bacteroidia bacterium
CCTGCTTTGCCCGTATTACACTCAAGGTCTGCTGAGATACGCCCAAGAAAGAGGCCGTGCTGCCAAGGGAAACCCGATTTTGCAGATTGGGGTACATTTTCAGGAAAAGCTGATAGCGCTCATAGGCCGTTTGGAACTGCAACAAGTCAAGTTTTTGTGAAAACAAGTGCATGGTCTGAAGGGCAAAGTCTAAGCTGAATCGCGTCAGGTTGGGAAATTGCTTTTCGATGCGCAGAAAGTCTCGGTACTGAATGGTTTTTATTTGACAGGATTCGATGGATTCCCAGCCATAGGGTTCCGAATCATCGTTAAAAAGGCTATTGATAGGGGCTATCAGGGAGTTTTCGTCCCAAAAGAAATGGGTCACATCCTTTCCGTCCTTCAGGTAAAAAGTTCTGAGGAGTCCTTGTTCCAAAAAAAGCACTTTTTCGGTGTAGCCATGGGCTCTTTGGATGACCGTGCCAGCAGGGATGATTTCAGGGGTAAATGCCTCATCAATGCTGTGGCAGGCTTCCTCTGTAAAAAGCCTTTTGTAGGTAAGATAGGAAAGGAGCTCCATGGGCAAAGGGAAACGAGGTTCATCATCAATTGCTCCTTTAATATAGCCCGGATACCCGTAACGCTCACTTCTTTTATAAAGCTAAAGAGAAATGAGTCATCCCATAAAATCGGGATGACTCATGTTTTAGGGTGTCGCAGCAACCTTCTGCCTACTTCCCATCCGCCATGGGGTAGAGGACATCATAGGTAAATGGGAGTTGGTCATGGTCCACTAACTCCTCTAACCTCCAGACCCGATCCACCCCTTCCCAAGGCCGGAATAGCGCATCATCACCAGTTAACTCTGGAGTGCCCTCATTCTCCTTTTCCCAAGTATACCACACCCTGTCGATTTCAGCGTGTAGCATAAAGAAGATGGGGTCCACCGCAACCTCCTGAAACAGGACAACCGTTCCATGGGTAGGTGGGCAACCGTCTTTGGGGTTGGGGTCCTGACCACCCGCATAAAAGTGCATCATGCCGTGAGGCGCTACTTGATAGACGGTTAAGACTTGTGCCAGTAAGTCGGCTGTCTCTTTCGGCAGGGTGGGCAACTCTTTTCCAGCCAAGGTATTGAACAGTTCCTCATCACCTGAAACGTTCTGTAATGTCCCCACGATTGACCGCATCCGAGCCATAGCGGTTGCCACCTTATCAGGGGCGTTACCTATGGTTCCGGCTTTGGTCTCCAAATTGTCAATTAAGGGTTGGAGAATAGAAGGATACTCTCCCGGCAGCGTCTCCAGTAACTCAGTCAGCAGTTTAACCTCTTCTGTGCCGGGATTGCGTACAACGGAAGGAGCCCATTCTATTGAGTTGGTGAAGTTCAGATACGAGGTGGTGGCCAGAATGCTCTGAAATTGTGCTACTGGCGGGGTCATCGGCATCAACGTTCCGGGCCAACGGCGAAAGAATACCTCATACTCCTCGCCAAATTCGAGGCCAAAGGCCTCATGGCAAGGATTATTTAACTCGGTTTGTACATGTTGGACTTTGACACCACTCCATTCACCATGGGGCTTGAAGTCAGCGACCCATTGTGGGAAGGCGCGATCGTGGCTAGCATCCCAGTAAGGGACAAAGACTTTATCCGCTTCGGCCGAGTCGATTCCGTTTTCGATGTAATAGGCCTTCAATTCTAAACGCATCTCATTCTCTAAGGTCGCAATATAGGAGCGATGCCAAGGCAGAAAACGATGGGTGCCTACCGGGCCTTTGTCCTCAACCCTTAAATCGGCTAGAACTTGGACCCCGTGATTAACTTGGCGTTCAAACTGCGCATGCTCAGATGCGATGGACCCCAGCTTTCCCGATTTTATGAGCAATTCCCAGCCAAGCATAAATCGCTCTCGTTCCTCTTCGGTCATGTTTGAGGCACTCTTGCGTACAACTTGGATATGATGATGATCAGTAGCCTGAGCCTGAGTTTCGGTTGGCCCACACTGGGCGATTTTATTGGACTTGTTAGACTTTTGGGTCGTACAGCCTGGCAGGAGGAATACCACAGTGGCAAGGACAAAAAAGTTCAAGAGTATCGGACGAATACCACTTATATCCGAGATGGGAATGGCGGGCAGCGACTGGTGTTTTGAGTTTATTCCGCTCTGAATGGCCCCCTTAATCCGCTTGCCTAAGTCATCAGAAATCTTAGATGATGCATGGGTGATCTTTGATAGGAACTTCATAGTTTCTTCTTCTTTGCTTGTTGTGGCATGAGAACCCCTATCATACCAAGGACCCTTACTCGCCACTAGACTTGTTAGGAGCCAAGGTCTTCAATGCATCAGAAGAAGAATTTCAGAAATCTTAAAAAATGTAATTCTGTGACAATTTATCTCAAGGTGAGACCATGCAACCACTCTTGCGGGAGGCTATGATCCGAGACGGGCAAATTGGATCCCGCATTGGAGGCCCCCAACTAATCAGAATCAATGAGCCTTGTGGCCTCATAAGGGCATCTCGTCAAAAGTCCGGTAAGTGGAGAACACCAGGCATATAAATGTTTAGCCGGATTTCAGGGAGTGTGTGGGCATAAAGTGAAATCCGGCTACCTTTTACACTCGAATCATAGAAGAGCCTTTTTTCACAAACCTTACCGACCTGCAAAGAAAAGATTGCCCTTCTATCACTCATCCTCCCATTTGCGTCATGCCCCATGAAAGTAATACCTTGTCCCCATGAAACGACTTGTCAAGATCTTAATTGGATTGGCACTGGGACTATGTCTATTAGTAGGTGGATACGTGGTATTTTTCTTTCAATCGGAGGAAGCCCCTGCTTTGCAGGGTGAAGTGCTTTTTAGTCTGCCGTATCGAGGAGACCTTAGCCTAGATGTCTACCAGCCTACGCAACAGGTTTATGCCAAGGCCCCTGTGTTGGTTTATATTCATGGAGGGGCTTGGATCACTGGGGGAAAAGTCTCCGTGAACAATGCCCGCTTCAACGATGCCTTCAACCGGTTACGTAGCCAAGGATATGCCATCGTAAGTCCAGATTATACCCTGGCTCGCTTAGATGATCCGCCATTTCCCGCTTGCCTAAACGATGGATTTGCGGCTCTAGAATGGATCAAAGCGCATGCCGATAGCCTGGGGTTTGATCTAGAAAATGTCGGACTTATCGGTGAATCTGCCGGAGGGCACATCGCCCAGGTCTTGGCGTATATGGACGGAGCAGAATTTGGATCAAGTGCTAAGTTGCCAATCCGTTACCTGGTTGATGTCTATGGTCCTACAGACCTTGGCAAATTGTATCGTGACCAGATACCCTTAATCGATAGCGTCAAAAGCATGACCGCGAGGCTTCCCGAGCGCTGGCAAAAGTGCCTTGATGTGACACGCTATCTCTTTGGTTTTGATCCAACCACGGACAGTACCCGCGCCGAACAATTCGCCTACATCTTTTCTCCTTTTCATCACGTAGGGCCGCAAGCCCCGCCCACTTTGCTCATCCACGGAGAAGCAGATCAGGTGGTTCCCTTTTCTCAGAGTGAGATTCTTCAAAAGCGCCTCGATGATTTGGCGATTCCACATCGCCTCCATCCCCTGCCAGGAGTAGACCATGCGTTTCGCGAAGCGACGGAGGCCCAGAAAAACCAAGTGCAGCAGTGGATCACGGAATTTGTGCTGGAGCATTATCAGGGCTAGCGTTTGTGAATCCTTTACCTCTATGCTTCTCCCG
>CAZFPQ010000274.1:0-9335 GCA_964521065.1 uncultured Bacteroidia bacterium
CTGAGGGTCTTAGACCCAAACTCAAGAGAATCCTACTTTGCTGAAAGTCAGTTGGAAGTTGCCTTGCCTGATGGCTCGGAAGTGTCTCTCGCTCCTGGCAGCAGCGTAGAATACCTGGCTGATAGCTGGATGGAGAATCGAGAAGTTTACTTAAAAGGCGAAGCCTACTTTGACGTTCGGGAAGGAGAGGCCTTTGAGGTAATATTGGAAAACGGCCAGGTAATGGTGCTAGGCACCACCTTTGAAATCACGGAGTTCCCAGATCGTTTAGAGGTTACCTGTTTCACCGGAAAAGTGAGGGTGGAAGCCTATGGAATCATTGATACCTTGATGCCACAGCAATTCCTTACCCTATACCCAAACCAGCCTCCCACCTTACAAAACACCTCTCTTGATCAGCCTGCCTGGCTAAGTTCTAAGATAAGCCTCGAAAATCGACCTCTGTCCCAAGTCATCGATCAAGTCGAAGAAATCTACGAGATCAAGATCATCGGTTTGGTAGATCAAGACTTGGTCTACACAGGTGTCTTCCCGACAGACGACCTAGAAACGGCTCTCTCTCAGGTTTTTGATCCGTTTAGAATCAAGTATGAATTAGATCCATACGGACATGTTGTTACCATTCAGTAAATACCTGTTTCTCCTGTTATGGTTCATGGCCTTGCCGTTGGTGGCCTCCTCCTTGGTAGCACAACAAATCAGCTATGAAAGCCCCACCAAACCCGTCTCGGAGATCTTGGCAGACCTTTCTGACTCATACGACATCTTTTTTTCCTACCCCAGCGAGCTAATCTCTCCCCTTCAGGCGAGTCTATCCGCTGAAAATCAGCCTATAGAAGAGGTCCTATCCACCCTGCTAGACCCATTTGACCTACAAGCCCAGCGTAGCAATGGGAGTTACTTTTTCATCCAAAGGGCATTTCGCACCCTCAGACTCGTCATTCAGGATGGGGAGACCCAAGAGGCCTTGCCCTATGCCATTGTACGTTCCCTGCATAGCCAAAGAGGAGTTTATGCCAATGAAAAAGGTGTGGCCAACTTACTGTATGACGCCAGGGAGGACAGCCTCATTTTGATCCAACATTTTGGATACCTAGACCAAACTATTCAGTTAAGGCATCCCATGGAACAAGAGATTCTTCTAGAATTGAGGCCTGATTCTGTAGCCATCGAAGAGGTACGCATCGAATATCAGAACTCAGCTATTACCCTAATGGAGGGGGCCCAGTTTCAGCTTGATCCAGGCAGCATGCAGGTACTGCCAGGCTTGGTAGAATCTGACATCATGCTCTCACTAGAGATGCTTCCAGGATTGGAGTCCAGCAACGAAACAGCCTCTGGAATGAACGTCAGAGGGGGAGGAAGCGATGAACTTATGGTTTATTGGGATCGTATTCCCGTGTACAAGCAGGGACATTTCTTTGGAACTCTCACCTCCTTTATTCCCAGCACGGTTCAGGGAATGCGCGCCTTCAAAAACTACATTCCGGTACAGTACACAGGAGCGGCTTCAGGTTTGATCGACATTTACCTTCCCCAAGCAGTGCCTACCCACCTCAGAGCAGCCTATCGAGCAAATCTTACCCATACCGATCTCATGGTGCAGGTCCCTTTTGGCCATAAAATCAGCTTGCTCTTGGCAGGCCGCGTCTCTTTTCATGATCAATTCAATTCTCCAACCTTCTCTTCCCACCGGAATAAGCTCTTTGCAGGAACCCGCCAAGAGGACTTCTTGGTCAACGCCGACGAAGATGAGGAGGAAGAAATCCCCCTCGTTACCGACCAAATATCCCTGGCTTATCAGGATCTAAATGCCAAACTCATTTACCAGATATCTAGTCAAGATTATGTGAGTGTGAGCCTCATGCACAACCAAGACCAATTTTATTTTGATGCGAGCAGTGCCGAAAATTCCTTCTTGACCGAGCGAGCCCATGAAATTCAGTTTCAGGGAGCGAATGTGTACTACGCCCGAGATTGGAGTACCCGCTGGAGAAGCTCTCTCAGTCTTTCATATGCTGGATATGAGATGGAAAACAATGACCTTAGGGTATTTGAAGACAGTACGGAAAGAAATGAAAGGCGAATTCAAAATACCCTCTTCAACCGGGAAGCGAAGCTCATGACCACTTACCAGGCCACGGATCGGAGCATTTTCAGTTTTGGGTACCAGTTCAACGATTATCAGAATTTCTTTAGCCTCGAAGAGGAGCTCGCTTTTGAAGAGGGTGACCAAGACACCTTAGAGGCTCGAGAGCCATTCCACGGAATATTTGCCAGATATCAATACTCCTGGCAGGACAAAATAGACCTGCAACCGCAGGTTAGGATAGACTACTTTCCTGGTCTAGAACAGGTCCTCGTCAACCCTGTCATCACTGCCCACCTGAAAGTAAGACCATCTATCTGGCTTAAGTCCTCTTATGGCCATTATGCTCAAGCCGTTCGATCTCTTAGAGAAGGAGAACTTGACTTTTCCAATGTATCCGAAGGGGTCTGGCTACTTTCTGAGCAAGGGCCTACTCCGAGTGATGGAGATGACCTCCCCTTGATCAGGAGTCGCCAGATGTCCCTGGGATTCTTGTACCAAGAAGCTGGCTGGCTCATAGATTTTGATGCCTACTGGAAGGCTACCCAAGGAATTAGTTCACTCAACCAATTTTCCCGCAACCTTGACGTTGATTTTGCCATTGGAGAATCTCAGGCCATCGGTTTGGACTTGATGGTTAGGAAAAAATTTGGGCGCTACCAAAGCTGGATGTCCTATTCTTTGTCGAAGGTAAGCAATGCCTTCATAGAGCTTAGTCAAGAGGAATTCCCATCTTCTTTCGACCGACCACACCAGTTCAGATGGGTCCACAATTTTTATCTTTCCCCCCTAGAAATCTCCCTAGGCTGGACCCTCCGCTCAGGCAGCCCTTATACCCAAGCTAGCGGCCTAATCTTTATCCCAGAAGATATCGAAGACGAAGATGATCCTGATATAGATCCTGATGAAGGCTTCTATGAAATCCAGTATGGCCCCATCAATGGCCAAAGATTGCCCCTTTATCATCGCCTAGATCTTTCGGTATGGTATAAGTTTGTTCCGCGAACAGGGCGTTTTTTTGGTCAAGTAGGCCTCTCCGTTCAAAATCTCTATAACCGGGAAAATGTCTGGCAGCGCTTCTTTTACTTAGAAGATGTGGATGAAGACCGAGCGCCGGAGATTACAGAGGAGGAGCGCTACTTTCTTGGCTTTACCCCGAATCTGTCCCTCCAACTGAATTTCTAGCGCCCTAGGTAAGCAGGAGGACATAAGAAAAACGGTACATGGGGTATGGAATCACGGGGTATGTGGGGCATTCATGTATGCTCAGCCTCATAGCCCATACCGCCATACTCCGATTTTTTTGCCCAAGACCTTCAGCAGGAGGACATAAGAAAAATGGTAAGTGGGGTATGGAATTACGGGGTAGGTGGGGCATTCATGTATGCTCAGCGTCATAGCCCATACCGCCATACCCCGATTTCTTCTGCCCAAGCGCTTAAACCATCATTTGTGGCATGAGGCATAAAGAATGATCTAAAGTGGCCTCCTTCCTGTATGCCTAAAAATCATCTTGGTCAGGACGCATTCTTTTTGATCTTGCGGATCACGGCAGTGGGTAATTTCTTGGCTTTTCTCAGCTCCGTAATGGAGTCGAATTCCAGGTCTGGAACCTCATGACTTTTGACCAAAAGAACGATGGTTCTTTTCTTTCGAAGGCGCTGGAGCAGTTGAATTAAATGAACCTGAAAGTCTGGTTCGACGGCCTGAAAAGGTTCGTCTAACAGTAGGATAGGTTTTCGAGTCAGCAGTGCACGGGTGACGAGCAGCATGAGTTCTTGCCCTTTTGACAAGCTGCTCCCATGCCTTCCAATCGAGTCATCCAACTTAAGCCTCGCTGACTCTGGTAATCCCAGCTGAACTTTCTCTAACATGGACTTTGCCCCTTTCCGTTTGCTGGCTTTCCTACTGTAAGATATGGCCTCAAAGACCGTATGACCCAGCAAAGAATAATCAAGTGAAATGATGCTGAGCTGTTTCCTCAAACTTTTGACTGTCACCTCCCGGATGCTTTGATTATCCAGCAAGATTTCGCCGCGAAACTCTTTTTCCAGTCCCAAGAGAACTTTTACCAAACTCGACTTCCCCGCTCCTGTCCCTCCTTTTATCAGGTGAATAGATTGGGGGCTCCAAATGGCAGAAAAGGGCTGAAAAAGGGGTTGCCCAGAAGAAAGGAGGCACACCTCATCTAAACGGACTAGTCCTTCGGGGAGATGAAGATCATCCCAATCTTCTTTTTCTTCGGTAGGAAGGTCGAGCACACGCTGCAGTTTCCTGAGTGAGATCAGCCCTAGTTTCCAGGTGACCGTCACCCGTAAACACCTCCTAAGTACTGGCAGCATGGTCATAATCAGCAAAAAAGCCGTAAAGAGCTCTGCTTCATCAATTTGGAAGCCCTTTTGTTGGCGCCAATAAATAGCATACATCATCACCCCAATCATGCCATACAACATGCCGGGCACCAAAACATAAATCTGACTGGAAACGTGGTGAAATGTCAGGTCAGTGGCTAGAACCCGCTGGGACTTTTTCAAAAAACGCGCTCGCTCAGGCACTTCCCGGTTAAAAGCTTTAATGGTAAAAATTGCCTGAAGACGCTGACTGACAAAAGATAGTAAGCCAGACTTTTGATTACGACGCCGAGTAGATGCCTCGTGAAGCCTGCGATTCAAGAAGGCAAGGGGGAGTAAAATCAAACATATGGAGAACAGAGAAACCAACATCAAGAAGCTTGATATGGATGCCAATACCCACAAAAACAATCCGACCATTAACATATCTACCCCAAAGCCTATCATGCCTCTAGTGAGGTAATGCTGGATGCTTTTCAAATCCCCGCTGTAACGCAAGAGGTACTTCCCCACCCCCTTTTCCTCATATACCTTGGCTTGTAGCTTGAGCTGATGAGTAAACAGGAGGTTTCTCAATTCAAAGCTCAGCAATTCCCCCGCAGATGCAACTAGATAGCGCTTGGCATACCCGACCCATACATAGAACCCTATGAGGCCAAGGAAGTAGAGCAGAAACTGAGGAATATCCTGGACGGCAGCCTTGGGTAAAAATCCCAGTAAGGCGAGGCGTTGACCCCCAGTAGAGAACATTAACTCATAAAACTTACCCATGAATACCGGTAGGAGGATGGTCAGCGTACTCGATAGTACGCCGACCAATCCTGTGATCAACAACCTCCATGAATACCGAAGGACAAAGGGCTTCAGCAACTTACGTTGTACCATCCTAAGCTACTTTTGGGGATAGTCTGGCCGTATTTGTCTTTACCAACTCAGTTTTGGGTAACCTGGTAACGACCATGGGACTCATTAAATCGTTCAAGTTTAGAACTGGAATTGGGATGGTGTTTTTGACTTCCTCTACCAAGAGAGGACTTGCGTTGATCAAGCCAGATATGGCAAAAGGCTTCCGACTGATCTGATCAAGAAAAGTTAGTCCACTCAGTACCCCTAGGCTGTCTCCACAGCTGAGCATAATATGGCTGACCGTCTTCATAAAGCCTGAATGGTTGAGCAACATGCTGGTCTCTCTTTGCAAAAGTCCATCGGCAATTTCAACCACGATATAGTCTGGCTCTATTTCTTCCATCCGGTTGAGTAAGGTCTCATAGATCTGTAGCAAGGTCTCTATGGGATACATATAGGTGGAGGGAAATCCCAGATTTGAAAAATCCACCGCCTTGTCTGCGCCACAGTCTCCCACAAATCGCTTGTCCTTGGAGAAAACCGTGCCCGTCAGTTTGATGAAGCCTACTTTGTTGCCCGCTTTTTTCAACCCTCTACAGAGGTAAGCGGCAGAAGTAGTCTTGCCACTGTCCATGCTAGAACCTACTGACAAGATCACCTCATAGTTCCTTTTTTTCAGGGGATCAAAGTCAATGGGTTGATCTAACATAAATTCGGTATTGATGACTTTTCCCGAATTTTGAACCGCATAGGCTACCAATCTCAATTGAGTCGCCCCAAGCGCTTCCAACTTGGCGTGGGCGCTATGCAAAACCCCCACGCAGCCTCCTTGTCCCAAGATTTGGTAATGATTCATCACTCGAGTTGGCACATAGCCTTCAAATTGGTTGGTGGCATAGCGGTTACCAAAGGCTGCCATGATGTAGTCTCCCGGAAAAATGTAGATGTTTTTTCCACTCGCCCCCTGGATGGCCTTGTGTTTGCCTATCTCTAAGACTTCAAATACAGCTACGTCACCCGTCTTGGGAACATAGGTCAAGTTGGGTTCAGCACTAAGCTGAAAAGACTTGACAGTCTTGCAAATGATGGCTTTTTTGATTTCGGTGTTGTTCATTGCTTCTTCTTAATAAAGTTTGAGGGTGTAAGCGAGGCTTAAACCAAACAAAGAATAGTTGTTGAAGGGTCTCCGTATTCGAGATCCAGATCGGTTGGGAACATTAAGGGCCGTATAGGGGGAAAGGCCTGTGTTAAATTCTCGTTGATAGGTATAAAATAGACTTAAGTAGAGTCTAGAATGCAGCCGCATCCTGGCTCCTAGGCTTAGTCGATAGCGATGTAGCCCATTGGTGGCACCCAAAATAAAGTCTTCTCCCCCTTCTTCGATATCCTCGGGAGCTAGCCAATATTTGAGCTCCTTACCTCCTTGGTAGTAAAACAACTGATGCCGTATAAAAGGGGACAGGCGCAGAGGCCAGTTACGATTGTAGTATTGCCATTTTTGGGTGTATACATACCTAGAGCCAAATTTTGTCAGCTGGGGAAAGTATTTCTCGGCTCTGATTCGATTGCTGAATCGCCAGTGCCCCAATTTGAACCTATGTTCTAGCTGGACTTCCATCCGATGATAAGGGGTGAGAGAAGTATTGCCACGAATAATGCTGTACGAATATCCTCCCGAGAGCCTCCACTGCTTCCCTAGTTTATGATTAAGGGTCATTCTACTTTGCTGAAACTTATGCGGGTAACCCTGTAGATCAAAAGAGGAGAGATGCCCGAAGCTCAGGCTGGTATTTGGGGTCATTCTTAAGGTAAGGCTCCCGAGGTACCAGTTTTTGAAATCTTGGCTAAGGTCCTGTGCTGCTAGGCCTAGACATTGGGAAAGGACAAGGATGGTGATGATTCGTTTCCTCATGTTGGGTGATTTATCGAGGAAACTGACTGGGAAAGGATTACCCCACCCCCCCTTGCAAAATTTTATTTTGCCGAGGATCTAGGAAAGTCTTAAAAGTACACACACCGAGGCACTAGACCTGGTACCTTCTAGCGAATCAAGGTAGGCGTCTTCCGGTCTCAGATGGTCAGCTGGCCGAGAAGATGACTCAGGGCCTCTCAAAGCCATAGAGAGCGACTAAAGAAGAACAAGTTTGTCTCATTTACTCCCTTAGCTGAACGTTAGTCAAAAGCAGTTTCTTTTCCTATAGCAATGCCCTCGCCGTGTCGCCTTTCCGATTACTAGGGGGGGCAACTATGGTCATAGGGGACTTTCCCTACGATCCCAAATAAAATAGAAATAAACAAAGGAGTTGCCACTTCTTTGCACAGAATAGGTCATTCGAACAAGGCTAGCCCAAATAGATCCTGCTCTCTTCTAACATCTGAGAAATCTTATCTTTGGTGATCGGCTTGTTGTAGTATCCAGATACCTCTTGATAGGTTGTTGCCTTTTCTTTGTCCATCGGATGATTAGAACTCGACATCAGGTAAATACTTGGAAGGCCTGAGAATTCAGCCTTGTGCTGGATCAATTCATTTAAAAAATCCCATCCATCCATCACCGGCATATTGATATCCAATATTACCAACTTAGGTAATCTATCAGGATCCGTCTTATTCGCCAAAAAATATTCGAGAGCCTCCTGTCCATTAGAAAACACCAGACTTTCGTTTCCAAGCTCAAGCCTTGAAACAATTTCATTAAAAATGAATTGAAGAATGGTGTCGTCATCGATCAAGCAAATGGTCATCTTTCTGGGGAGCTTATCATGAATTAAAAAATCACGGTGAATGTGCTTCCTTGGTCCACCGTACTTTCTACCTTGATTTCACCTTTTAGGGCCTCTATCTGAGTTTTAATCATGAACAGGCCCATCCCACGGGAGTCTTTTGAGGCGTGAAAAGTCTTCCCCATTTTGAACATCTTGCTTCCATGTCTGACCAGATCTATCCCTAGGCCGTTATCTTCTACCTTTAGGTGGATCTGATCCTTCTCAACATAGGTGCGAATATGAACTTTCAGCCTCCTTTGGGGAGATCTGTATTTGATGGCATTCGACAGCAAATTGATGAATATGCTTTCAAGGTAGGTTTTGGGATATTCAATGTTTGGCGCCTCAACAAAGTTGGTGTGTACCTCTGCCTGGCATTCATCCAATAAGGTGGAAACTTGGTCCCTGGTCGAAGAGACAATCTCCTCAAATACCAAGGTTTGGTTTTCCATATCAGTGTTGGTTCGAATGATCAATGCCTTTTGCAACTGGTCCAAAGTTTCCACCAAGTGTTGGCTGGCCAAGTCAATTTGGCTTACGATTTTTTCCTTTTGGTCTTGGCTGTTTGCCCCTGTGTACAACTGGGTCAGTGCGATGAGATTGGTAGCCGGTGCCCTTAGATTATGAGCGGTGATATGTGCAAAATCTTCCAGCTGAGCGTTTTTTCGCTGTATTTCTTCTAAGGTTGCCGACAATTTCTGGTTGGCTCTTTCAAGGGAGAGTTGGCGTTCCTTACTTTGGGTAATTTCTTCAGTGTAAAAAATCATCCCGCCGATTTCTTTCTTTGAATTGTACCAGGGATAAATTTTCCACCGGATCCACTGAAGCCCTCCATCTTCTCTTGGAAAACAGTCTTCCTCCTTCTCATGAACTGCCCCCTTCAAGCTAGATTGGTGAAAAGCCAACCACTCTGGCATATTCAATATCTCTGGAAAAATCTCGTAATGGCTTTTGCCAATGATATCTAAATCGGTGATGCCGTAATCCGAATACCATCTATCACTGACCGCTATGTACTTAATTTCGGTATCCAACACCGCCACTGCCGCAGGGATTCTTTTTAAAAAGGAGATGAAGCTGGGGTCTTGAAAATTGAACTCGTTAATTTGCTCTAGAAGATTAGGCATATGAGGATATCACCATAAAGCTTTGTAGGCCGGAATAGGCTTGTTTTAATTTTGTAAAAACTGATCAAAAAAAAAGCACAATCGAGCCCCTTATCTAACGCTAAGTAACGCTCCAACATAAGTTATGCCGCTACACTTAGTTCCTTCGACTTCGCTC
>CAZFPQ010000275.1:0-9254 GCA_964521065.1 uncultured Bacteroidia bacterium
AGCCCATAGCCCATAGCCCATAGCCCATAGCCCATAGCCCATAGCCCATAGCCCCCAGACAGCAATCCGCGCAGGAGCGGGCTCGGCTTGGGAGTCGTGGAAAGGGGGGGATTCCCCGGTAAATTTGACCGAAACGCAACATGCTTTGCTGGAAACTCACCCTCGTCCTGCTTTGATGGCCTTTCCCGCTAATTCCATGGTTGGTGATCAAATGACGGCATCAAATCCCGCATCTCCTATCTCGCCTCTCACCTCTCGCCACTCACTTCACCGCCCGGGCTGGTTTTAAGCTTGCTGAGGAGATGAGGGATTGGGAACAGATGATGGGAGATGAGCGAGAAAAGTAGGCAGAAAACTAATCCCTTCTCCTTTTGGTAGCCAGATGTTTTATTATCCTCTTATCTTGTATAAAGTGCCTCACGTTTGTATCCGGTTTTTATTGAATCCCCATGCTGCTGAAATCATCCATTTCTAATTTTAGGCTCATTCTGTCGCGCTTCATCAACCCAAGAATGAGCCTTCGATTGATGCGAATCGCAGGGTGTATGCTGCCAGCTTTGTACCTGTATAGTTGTACCCCTGAATCCGCTTCTTCTGCGGTGGGAGTGTTGGATTACAATATCCATGTTCGTCCTATCCTGTCAGACAAATGCTACGCCTGCCATGGCCCTGATGCAGGGAAGCGTGAGGCTGGACTTAGGTTAGATACCCCAGAAGGAGCATTTGCCGCACTCAAAGAATCTCCAGGACGTTTTGCCTTGGTGCCTGGGAATCCTGAACAATCTGAGCTCTGGCACCGCATCAGTAGCGAGGATCCCTCAGCCATCATGCCTCCTCCAGAATCTAAACTCAAGCTTTCCCAAGAGGAGGTCGAGACGCTGAGAAAATGGATTGAACAAGGGGCCGAATACAAACCGCACTGGGCATTTATCCCTCCGACTAGCCCATCAATTCCCGAGGTAGGTGACGAAGAATGGCCGCAGGAACAGCTTGATTATTTCGTGCTAGCCCGAATGGAGGCGATAGGGCTAAGCCCCAATGCCTCGGCTGATCGGTATCGCCTACTGAAGCGGCTGAGTTTTGACCTGACAGGGCTTCCACCTAGCCTGGAAATGCAGGAGCGCTTTTTGTCAGATGAAAGCCCAGAGGCATATGAGCGGATGGTGGATGAGCTGATGGCCAGCCCCCATTATGGAGAGCGGATGGCCATTCCCTGGCTGGATGCAGCTCGCTATGCGGATTCGCATGGCTACCAGGACGACGGACTGCGAACCATGTGGCCTTGGCGTGACTGGGTGATTCACGCCTTTAATCAGAATTATCCTTATGACCAGTTTGTTACTTGGCAGCTGGCGGGGGACCTGATTCCGGGAGCCAATAAAGAGCAGCTGCTGGCAACCGGCTTTAATCGCAACCACAAAATCACCCAAGAAGGTGGAGTCATTGATGAAGAATACCGGATCGAGTACGTAACGGATCGGACCAATACCTTTGGAAAAGCATTGCTAGGCCTCACCCTGGAGTGTGCCAAGTGCCACGATCATAAGTACGATCCCGTAAGCCAGAAGGCCTACTATGAGACCTTTGCCTTTTTTGACCAAGTCCCAGAAAAAGGAATTTTTGGAACCATAGATGCCAATTTTGCTGATCCCCCAAATATGGAGATCACCCAGGAGGATTTGGAGGGGATTTTGAGCTTTGTGAATAAGCAGGATGCCCTTCCTCTTCGTGTCATGGTTATGCAAGACTCCGCGGGAATGCGTAAGACGCACATCCTGGATCGGGGACTATACGATGCCAAGGCCGAAGTGGTTTTCCCCGCTACACCTGAAGCCATCATGGCCTTTGATACCAGCAGATTTGTCAGCAACCGGCTAGGCCTAGCACAGTGGATGTTCTCCCCTGAAAACCCCCTAAGCTCCCGCGTTTTTGTCAACCGGATCTGGGCGCAGATTTTTGGGACGGGCTTGGTTCCCAGCGTCGGAGACTTTGGGATGCAGGGCGAACTACCTAGCCATCCTGCCCTGCTAGATTGGCTTGCGGTTGATTTCAGAGAAAATGGATGGAATGTCAAGCGCTTGGTCAAGCAAATCGTGATGAGTGCGACCTATCAACAATCGGCGGTAATGGATGACCATGCCCTCGCCCTTGATCCTGACAATCGCTTTCTATCTCATGCACCCCGAAACAGACTTGACGCAGAGTTTGTCCGGGATCATGTTCTGGCCAGCAGTGGACTACTTCACCCCGAAATTGGAGGCCCTAGCGTGAAGCCTTATCAACCCGATGGACTCTGGAAAGCAGCCACCTCGGGAAGGGGATTGTTGCAAGAATACTTTCAGGATCGGGGCCCCTCACTCTACCGACGAGGGATCTATACCTTCATTAAGCGGACGGTTCCTCCTCCCAAAATGCTGATGTTCGATGCGTCTAACCGTGACCAATGCGAAGTGGAGCGACTCAGCACCAATACACCTTTGCAGGCGCTAGCTATGCTGAACGACCCACTTGTTTTGGAGGCTGCCCGGGTACTCGCTCAGCGCCTCGTTTCGGCCGGTACGTCCTCAAGGGATCAGATCAATGAAGCGTTTCAAAGAATCCTTGCTAGACCTCCCACTGCGCAGGAACAGTCCCTCTTGGAGGAATATTGGGAAGAAGAAAAGGCGACCTTGAGTCAAGACCGGGATGCTGCAATTGAACTTCTGAAGGCCGGAGAATATCCACAAGCAAAGCTGAAAGATCCAGTGGAATGCGCAGCCTTGATGCAGGTGATCCTCACCCTGTATAACCTAGAAGAGACACTCATGAAAACATAGTCACACCTACAATTACTACCTACTCATGGCAAAAGAATTTTTTGAACATAGACTTCAGGTTAACCGGAGGCATTTTCTTGGAAAACTGAGCCTCGGGATTGGCAGTGTGGCCCTTGGATCTTTGCTGATGCCAGATCTGTTTGGCGGAAAGGCGGAGGCCTCAGAACTTACCCTTGGCCTACCTCACTTCGCCCCGAAGGCCAAGCGAATCATCTACCTCTTTCAGAATGGAGCTCCTTCTCAACTGGAAAGCTTTGACTACAAGCCTAAGCTGCGGGAGATGCACGGGCAAGACCTGCCCGCCTCAATCCGCCAAGGGCAGCGCCTAACCGGCATGACCGCCAATCAGGCCAAGTTTCCTCTGGTGGGGTCAAAATTTGATTTTCATCGGTATGGAGAGCAAGGAGTCTGGGTCAGTGAGCTGTTTCCACAGATTGCCAGCGTAGTGGATGAGCTGTGCATCATCAAGTCCATGCATACCGAAGCCATCAACCACGATCCGGCTTTGACCTTCATGCAAACCGGAGCTCAACAAGGCAACCGCCCCAGCATGGGGGCTTGGCTGAGCTATGGTCTGGGCAGTGACAACCAGAACTTACCTGGGTTTTGTGTGCTATTGTCCCGGGGTAGGGGAAATGGTCAAGGAGTATATTCAAAGCTATGGACCAATGGCTTTTTGGAAAGTGTGCATCAAGGGGTGCAATTCAGTGCGGGAGAAGAGCCTGTCCTGTACCTCAACGATCCCGAGGGTTCTGATCGCGCTGGCAGGAGGCGTATGCTGGATCGACTCGCTGAGCTAAATCACATGAACCTGGCAGAATTTGGTGACCCTGAGATCCAAACCAAAATCCAGCAATATGAAATGGCTTATCGCATGCAGACTGCTGTGCCTGAGTTAACGGATCTGAGTAAAGAGCCTGAACATATTATCAGAATGTATGGACCCGATTGCTTGGTTCCTGGTACCTATGCTGCCAACTGTTTGCTGGCTCGAAAGCTCACTGAGTCAGGGGTTCGCTTTGTTCAGCTCTATCACCAGGGCTGGGACCAGCATGGAAACTTGGTGGGAGAGATGCCTCTACAGGCCCAGGATGTGGACAGACCTTCTGCAGCCCTCATCAAGGATCTGAAGCAACGCGGGCTATTAGATGAAACCCTCGTGATTTGGGGAGGGGAATTTGGCCGCACCAATTATTGCCAAGGTAAGCTATCTGATAAGAATTATGGGAGGGATCACCACCCTCGATGCTACTCTATCTTCATGGCGGGGGGCGGAGTCAAGCCTGGCGTCTACGGCGAGACGGATGAGTTTGGGTACAACATCGTTGAAAATCCCGTGCACGTCAATGATTTTCATGCGACAGTTCTGCATCTAATGGGACTGGACCACGAACAATTGACCTACAAACACTTGGGACGAAGATACCGCCTTACGGATGTAGCCGGTGAGGTGATCAAAGACATCATTGCCTGACCTATTCCTCATGGAGACTGCCAAACGCTTCAACCGAAACTTCCTTTTCTTCCTGCATATCCTGTTGGCCTTTCTGCTGGTGTTTGAGGGGCAATGGGAACTGCCGGCTTGGTTACAGGTCGGAGGGAGAATGCACCCCTTGCTTCTTCATCTACCCATTGGGTTTCTCGTGCTTTTGGGGCTTTCCCCCCTTCTTCGCAAGGAGTTAGAAGAATCGACCATGGACAAGGTTCAAACCTATCTCTTGCATCTTACTTCTCTGGGAGCCGTCCTCACGGCTCTGGCTGGACTTTGGCTTGCGCAAGAGGAGGGATACAATTCTGTGGCTGTCGTACAGCATAAGTGGATGGGGGCCATACTCAGTGGGGTTGTTTATGGTTTACTCATCTGGAAAGAGAAAAAGCCTAAGCCTAATTCCCTTTTTATGGGCGCTACATTGGCGGCTATTGTCGGATTGATGATCACCAGTCATCGGGGCGCAGGTCTGACCCATGGAGAAGACTTTCTGCTAGGGCCTGTTCAGCAAGAGGAAGCTTCAGCTATGACGGATAGTAGCCGCGTTTTTCAGACTGCGATCATGCCCATCTTGGATCAGAAATGTGTGTCTTGTCACAACGAGCAGAAAGCCAAAGGGGCGCTGGTCATGAGTACGCTAGCAGGACTGATGGAAGGAGGAGAGAGTGGCCCCATCTGGGTGGCCGGTGATCCAAGTCAAAGTAGCCTATACAAGCGACTCATCTTACCGCTCCATGACGAGGAACATATGCCTCCAGAAGGGAAGTCTCAACCAAGTAAGCGGGAAATCGATCTGATTCGGGCATGGATCGAGGCTGCGGCATCCGTCGATCTTCAGCTTGGTAAACTAGACCCCAAAAGTGAGCTATATACCCTCCTTCATGAGGGGGCCAAGGAAGAAGCGAATTCCTATGCTTTTCCTCCTGCGGATCCTCAATTGCTTGAAGAACTCAACAACCCATTTCGGACGGTCAAGCCCCTCTCCATCGGCAGCCCCGCCTTGCAGGCTGATATATTCGTCCGAGAATACTTTGAGATCAATTTTCTGGAAGAGCTGACGCAGATCAAAGACCAATTGGTCTCTCTCAATCTCAGTAGGATGCCCATTCGAGATCAGGACCTTTCTACCATTAGCCAGTTCTCGCAGCTCGAAAGATTGATTCTCAACGAAACAGACATCCAAGGTGATCAGCTACAGGAGCTTAAAAAGTGTACCAAGCTTCGCAGCCTATCGCTTTCCAGTACGGCCATAGAGGCTGAGCATCTGTACCTTTTGGAAGGTTTAACTCAGCTGGAGGAGGTGTATGTCTGGAATACGAAGGTTGACAGCGCTGACTTAGCCAGCCTGGAATCCTTTTTTCCAGAACTCCACCTGATCCTGGGCTTTGAGCCCTCAAAAGATGAACTTCTGACCCTGAGCAAGCCAATCCTCCAAACCAAAGAACCCATCTTACAACCTGGGGAGGGTGCCATATTGGACAACAAGCTTCCCGGTGCAGAAATTAGGTATACCCTGGATGGGACTGAGCCCGACAGCCTGAAGTCTATGCTGTATGATTCCCCCATCTACATCAATAGCCCCACCGAGGTGAAGGCCAAAACCTTTCGAGAAGGATGGATCAGCAGTGAAACGGAAAGCTATCTACTATTTCCAGTAGGCATACCCATTGATTCCTCCTGGTTTGCTTCGCCTCCCCACCCTAAATATCCTGGCATGGGGGCGGAAGGCTTGATTGACGGTGTGAAAGGACGATTTGATCCTAAACTCGGGGGGCGATGGGTGGGTTTTCGTGAGCAACCTATGGAACTGTATATAGACCTTGGCCCTGGTGCTGACCTGGTACAAACCATAGCCATGAGTTACCTCGAACGCTTCCATCAATGGATTGTATGGCCTGAAGAAATGGAAATTTGGGGTGGGAATGACCTTAGGCAGCTAGAGTTGTTAGAAACCGTTTCCTTTGAAAGTCCTAAGGAAAATCGGCCTCAGCGTATCGCCATGAAGGAGGTGCAATTGGCAGAAGCTTACCCGTACCGCTACTGGCTCATTTGCGCCCAACCTGTTCGGAAATTACCCCGGTGGCACAAGGGAAAAGGAAAAGCAGGATGGTTAATGGTGGATGAAGTTTTTCTTTACGGTCCGTTGGATCAGTAAGAGATGACCTCAGCGCCATCAGTGCCTTTATGCGAGGTGAACCTTCCCGTATTGGCGGCGGCCTAGGCAGAAACAGCTGAACTCGAATCCCTTATTTCGCAAAAGCTTGATTAGATTTTCAATTCGATTGATTCCTTCACAGACTGGCTTCGCCACAAGACATAAGAACTCAACTACTTACCCATAGGACTACTCAATTATGAACAGACGAGACTTTAACAAAGCCATCGGACTCTCAGCTAGCCTGGTTGGCCTAGGAGCCATGTCTTCCTGTAATCCAGCTTCCTCGGATGCCAAATCCAAGCAGCGCGAAGCGACTGCTAACGCTGGAGTTTCTCCTGAACTCGCCCAGCGCATGTATGACAAAGCCTTAGCGATTACCCAATCAAAAGTGCGGGGCGGAGATGCTGAACCCTTCTTCAAAAAGCCCTTCATCGACGCTGCTTTCAGTGGCAACATCTTTCTGTGGGACACCTGCTTCATGACCTGCTTTTGCAAGTACCACATGGACGAACTGCCCGTCTACCAAGCACTAGACAACTTCTATGATCGGATGGAAGATGACGGCTTCATTTGTCGAGAATACCGAGCTACGGGGGAAGCGCTTTGGACCAAGGACCATCCTGTCTCCATCAATCCGCCCCTTTTAGCTTTTGCCGAGTTGGAAATCTTCAGCGTGAAGCCTGATTTGGACCGCTTGAAAAAGGTATATCCCATTCTGAAGAAAAATTTCCAGTTCCATGTGGACCGCTACATGATGGAAGATGACCTCTTCTATGGCGATACCATGGGTTTAGGCATGGATAACATCCCCCGGTCTCCCCGTGATTGGGAGCCTACGGAAGGCAATGGGTGGACCCACCATGAACTTGGAGAGCGGCTCGCCGCGATGAATGTCTCTGATGAAGAGAAGCTAAATTTCTTCGTCACCGAGTATGTAAATACCAAAACTGGGGTCTGGACCAAGCAAGGTCGCTACGTAGATTTCTCGGCTCAAATGGCCATGTACGCCTTGCAGCTCAAAGAAATTGCTTCAAAAATCGGGCAAGAAGGGGACATTGCTGCCTACGATGAGTTTCATGGAAAAGTGAAAACGGCCCTCAACCGCGATTGTTGGAGTGAAGAAGATGGGTTTTACTACGATCTGGGCTTTGGTAAGCAGATCCAACGGAGGCACATCGGGATGTACTGGGCTTTATTGGGTGAAGTAGTACCCGAAGAGAGGTTAGCCAAATTCCTCAGTCACCTCAAGGACCCCAATGAATTTTACCGGAAGACTCCCCTTCCTGCCCTCTCTGCAGCTGACCCGGATTATGTCGGTTGGGGGGATTATTGGCTCGGAGGGGTATGGGCACCCATGGTCTATATGGTTTTGAAAGGCCTTACGGCCGTGGGAGAAGATGGACTGGCCCGTGAACTTGCGGGCAAAGTGTATGAAAATGTGGCCATCGTTTTTGAAGCAACCGATACCTTTTGGGAAAACTATGCCCCGGACCTGATTTCCTATGGCATGCCTGCCAAAAAGGACTTTTGTGGATGGACGGCGCTGATTCCTATTGCAGTGTACAAGGAATATTTAATCTAGTGCTCTGGTAAGCCTTAATGCGGGCTGGGATAACAGACCCAAAAATTCAAATAAGGAGAACTGGGGTAAAGGTGGAAAAAGTTTAGGGAAGATCTAGGCTTCTTTCACGTTTCCCTTCTCATGGACATTCTCAAACGGCTCACGGTTTCCTCTCCTGCTGGACAATGAGAATGGGCAATCAAGGAATCGTGATGCGGAATTTACATCTCCTGTAGGAGGGTGTTTGATGTATGTTGTTGATTTTCAGTATACTTTCCTTTTTGTGTGTATCACTAAAATGGGTAAGTATATTGATTAGTTGAGTGTGTGTTGAGTACTTGCAAAAGTAAGTTGACGCTTACAGGTAACCTTTGCATTCAGCGCCTTGAGCTTAGAGCTTAATTCGGTGAGATGCGGTACCCACACGAAATCCACTTAAACAACAATCAATGATGAGGGAAGAAAAGCACTACGTACATGCCCACGGCATGCCTCTCAAAGGAAAAATTCTCATGGTGGCGAGTAGCCCCACCGTTTCAGAACAAACCGGATGGCCCATCGGATTTTGGGCGGCAGAACTGACCCACCCCTTACATGTATTTCAGGAAGCTGGATATGAGGTTGAGCTTGCTTCTACCGAAGGCGGAGAAATCCTGATGGATGCCTATTCCGATCCAACAGATGCGAGCGGCTATTCCGCGCACGATGTCATCTCTCTTGGCTATATGCAACAGGAATCCTTCCTGGCGATGTTGAAGAACACCCCTAAATTGACCGAGGTCAAGGTGGACGATTATGACGCCATTTTCCTCGTAGGTGGCCAAGGACCTATGTATACCTTCCGTGGCAATCATGACCTTGAAAAGCTATTTGCTTCTTTCTATGATGGAGGTAAGCCAAGTGCTGCGGTCTGTCATTCAACCGCTCTGCTGTTAGAAGCTAAGTCCGCCAATGGTGAATTACTGGTCAACGGCAAGACTTGGACAGGTTTTGCCAACTCTGAGGAAGATTATGCAGATCAGGCAGTCGGTCAAAAGATTCAGCCCTATCGCATCGAAGAGGAGGCTCACAAGCTGTCAAATACCACCTTCAGGGTGGCCGATCCTTTTGCTTCTTATGCTATCACGGATGGCCATCTGGTGACGGGCCAGCAACAAAACTCTGGGGCTGCCGCTGCTCGCATGGTCGTGGACCTATTGACCAACCCATAAACCTCAAGCCGGGATGGAG
>CAZFPQ010000276.1:0-9242 GCA_964521065.1 uncultured Bacteroidia bacterium
CTCCCGCTGAGATTCTAGTGCTTCCTCTATCGGATCGGGAAGCAAATGGAAAAAGTCTAAACCACTCACCTTTTCCACCGAGTCAATGCTCACGGCATAGGTCCCCACTGGGTAGGCCATTTCATGGTTGGGCATCAAAAAACCGATGCCCCGCTGTAGCTCATAATCCACCACCACTTTGAAGAATTTCTTGGGCAGACTGAGCCCATTGGGTGAACGCTCGACCTTGGGTAGGTCTGGGCTCAAAATGGGCCCCGTGACCACCAGGAGTTTGGATTGGCGATTGCGCTTGAGGTAGTCCCGGAGATTGGCTTCCAATTCGGCCCAGCGGCCACGGTTGAACTCGGGCGCTTGGGGTGACATGTTGCTGTAAAAATAGGACTCTGACAAGGCGGTAGCCGACCAACGAAAATCAGCAGAAGGGGCCAAGTGTCCTCGGTCATAGCCGTAGCCGTCGTAGTCAAAGCTGCCTTCGCCGTTGGGCGTTTTGAGGAAATAGTCTATTTCCTGGGCTGAGCCTGAGTTGATGTGGGGGTCGATGCGGAAGTCATTGCTGCGGCTTACGTTTCCTTCGATGACCTGAGGTAAAATGACGTGAGCTACCCACTTGGCTTGCTCATGCTCTTCGTCATAGACCAGCATCATGGCTTGGTGTTCAATTAGGGTATCGGTTGAAGCCAGGTTTGGTAGGCCATAGGCCTTCAGGTATAGCCGGATGCTATTGAGCCTAAGCTGCTCTAGTTTGTTGTCAATGGCTTGGCGTCGTAGATCGAGGGCAATCAGGTCTTTTTCCGAAGCTTCAATCTCTGCCTCAATATGCTGAAGGTCCTGGATGGGATTAGCTTGTGCCGATAACTCGTTCTCGCTTAGCAAGAAGATTTGCCAAATAAGAATCAAGGGGAATAGACGAAGGTTGTGCATGAAAATCGAAGTTTGAGAGGCTAAGGGTGCTACTAGCCTAAGGTTTACAAGCAGGACTGATCCCATTCACGTAGCGTTCGATGACATCAAGTTCGCGGACCACTTCGGAACCAGCAAAGCCGGTAATCATTTCTGGGGTGACCGTTGCGAGGTAGCTAGCTAAATAAAGATCGGCCAAAGGGCGATAAGACCAGTGCCATTTTTCTTCTTCATAGCCATAGGGTCTATCCTCGCCTTTGGCGGAATAAACCTGGCAAAATCCATATTCGGCGGCGTGCGCTTGCAGCCATTGGTACTCTTTCAAACCTTGCCCCTTTTCGAAGTAGCTGTTCTCAAAATTGTTGATGTCGATGTCTGTGCCCCAATGATGACGAGAAGTGCCTGGCATGGAGCTATAGCGCAAAATCAAGCTCGCCCGCTCCGCTGGGTCGGGGACAGTTTTGGCTAAATTTTGACCGCCTACTAAGCGTTGCCCTTTCCATTTGCCCTCCCAAATGCTCTTTTGGTAGATAAAGGGCCGGGTCGCGGAAACGATTTGTAGGCTAATTCCTTCCGCTTTGGCAGCCTCCCACATTTGTTCAAAAGCATCATGGGTTTCCTGGTGGATCATCTGGCGAGTGGCACTGCCTTGGCTAAAGCGAGGATCAATGCGGCGGAAAAGTGTGTCCTGGCTGGGATCAAACTGACCCAGTAGGTATTTCAAAGGAATGGTGTCCAAAGTGGCTACAATTGTATCTATCTCAAGAACTTGCTCTACTACCGATTCGGCCTGCTGCTCTGAAGAGGGCGCTTTACAACTGTAGGAGACGAGGGCAAGAAGGATGGCACCGATCAGGTAGGGCATAGAGTAGAAAGTGGTGGAAATGCTGAAACAGACTTCAAATTAACAAGGGATCTCAAAAGGAAAAAAAGATCGCCAACGCACTTATAAAATGAGGAAGATGTTGGAATAAAATATGGGGTACGGAGCTTTATAAAACTTTACTCCGTACCCCATACTCCGCTCCATTTCACTACAGCGTCGGGGCTACTGCCTTCAGGGCATCAATTTTACCCCAGCCAAAATTGTTGTTCCGGGCGGGATAAAAGTCCGAGGCATCCTTCAAGCGCTGCAGGACCTGGCTACGGCTCATTTCGGGATTGGTAGCCCAAACCAAGGCTGCGATGCCTGCTGTGGTGGCCGTTGCTACCGAAGAACCTCCCGTACGCGCTGGGGTGTTGCCGCTTTCTGCTAAGGTAAGTGGGCGACGGTCGCTGTTGCGGCGATCCTGCATCACGATCACAAAATCTACTGCACTTCCATCATGACATACGTCGCAGCGTTGGTAACTAGATCCGGTTTCAATCCCGGTAATAGCGACCGTTTCACTCATGTTTGCAGGGAAAATGACTCCCCACCAACTGGTCCAATTAAGCGAAGTGCCTGCCGCGGCAAAAACCAGCTTTCCCCGTCCATAGGCATAGCGTACGGCATCAGCTACTTGCCCACTGCTGAATACATCCCCAATAGACATGCTGATGATTTTGACATCGCTGCGGTTGCCTAGGGCTACCAAGGCGTCAGAGACTCCATCTTTTTCATTGGACTCGTTGATTACTACGTCATCGGTGCCACGGTAGGAGACTAGATTAGATTTGTAGGCCACGCCCACGGTACTTCCTGCACTGGTGCGAGGCGCTGCGATGGTTCCACTCATGGCCGTACCGTGGCCACAATCGTCATCTGGGCCATCCACGGAGGCCCACCACCACCATCCGGTCTTGAAGGTTCCGAATTTCTGGCGGAATCTTCCCGTAGACCAACCTGAGCTGAATTGGCTATTGAGTTTGTTTTGTGACGGACTTACGCCAGTATCAATCAAGCCTACGGCAATGTTGTCACCTTGGCTGTGGTTCCAGGCGCTGGTGATGTTGTGCTCATAGTAATTCCAACTGACCTTGGCCCCGGGGCTCACGGTGGTAAAGTCACTGGCAGGGACATTGGAGAGAGGGCTATTGCTGCCACATCCTTTTCCAGAGCGAGTCACGGTCCATTCGCTGCCGTAGCCCATGGGTTCTACGTAGCGGATTTGCTCGATGCGGCGGAGCTGCGCAATGATTTCGTAGTCTGAAACCTGGATGTTTAGGTAGGGCAATTGCTTTTCACCAAAAGCCAAAATGTCTTCTGCTTTCACCTCTGCTGCGGGATGCAAGCGGTTGGTTTCTTCTACCACCAATTGGATGATGGCCTGACGGACGGCTTGCCAAGCAGGATCCTGAACGTTAATTTCGTGCATCCTATGGTCTATGTCCTGAAAGCCGAGAGGCTGATAACCAATGGAAAGGATGGAATCACCCTGAACGGTGGCGCTCCAGACGGTATAATCATCGACGGACTTCCAATCAAATTGGTCTGTTGAGAGGAGCTCAGCCAGCACCTGTTCATTGATTTCTGCTCGGTTAAGCGGGACTTCACTTGGAGCAGTAGGAATCTCTCCAAGAACCGAAAGCTTGAGCTCTTCTGGCTCCTGCGGAACGGGGATAGACTGAGGATTTCGGCAAGCAGTCAACAATATGACCGCCGCGAATACATAAAGGAATGGTTTCATTGCGAGTAGCGATTAGGTTGAATGGGAATAACAAATGGTAGCAGAAGGTCAGGAGCTAAGAGTATAGGCTCATGAGAGAAAATAGCAAGCTCTCAACAAACTCAATATATTCCTGATTCCCGACTCTTTGAAAATATGAAAAATTCAACAACCTCAGGGATGAAATTGCTCTTTTCTGTTTAGGAAGGGCGTTTTGAGAACTGACTTAATTTGGAAAGCAATTTTTTCCAACATCACGGTTGTTTTTGGACAAGGCTTAGCTTAACTTTGCCACTCAATTTTCAACCCACTAAAGGAGGTAGTTTCCGTGATTATAGTCAAGGTAAAAGACGGCGAATCGATTGATCGTGCCCTACGTCGCTACAAAAAGAAATTTGAGCGCACTGGTATTCTCAAAGAGAAGCGTGCTCGCATGTTTTACAAGAAGCCTTCCGAAGTCAAAAAGGAGGTGATGAAGAAAGCCAAGAACCGCGAGCGTCACTACGCCCGCGAAAATTACTAGGCACACAATGACATTTGCTGCCTACCTGGCAGATAAAAGATACCCGACTCAATGAGTCGGGTTTTTTTGTGCATATGGATCTGATTTGTTAATTTCTATTCCTATGCAAGAACAACTGAGGCAACAATTTTTGGATTTCCTTCGCTTCGAGCGAGGCTTATCTAAGCATACCCTCCAAGCCTATCGCCGGGATTTGGCAGACTTGCATGAGTTTCTCCAAACGGATGGAGAGCTGGGCTTAGATGACCTCAGTGGGCTTAGTAAAGTCAAGCATCAGGATTTGCGGCTCTGGCTTGGAGAGTTACTCCAAGCCCAGTTGAAGCCTAGAAGCATTGCCCGCAAGGTGTCTGCTGTACGCAGCTTTTTCGATTACCTCCGACAACAGGACGTGATTGACTCCAATCCCGCCCATCGCTTGAAACTACCCAAAGTGGGTCGGAGCCTCCCTGTTTTCCTGAAGGAACAAGAGGTAGAACAGCTCTTGGACCCAGGGCGCTTTGCCGACAACTTCATTGGACAACGGGATCGCTGCCTCTTGGAACTGCTCTATGGCTGTGGCCTACGTAGGTCAGAAGTAATCGCGCTAAAAACTTCGGACATTACCTTCAATCCCCCTAGTCTGCGCGTATCTGGAAAAGGTAACAAAGAACGATTTGTCCCCTTTGGCCCCACCCTGACTGAAGTGCTGGGGAGCTACCTTCGGATGGCGAAAAGCGAAGGGTTGACCTTAAATGGCCCCTTGCTTATGCGGCAAAATGGCCAGAAACTGTACCCCAATTTAGTCTACCGCATCGTCAAGCAACAAATGGGCTTAGCGGGAGATTTGCCAAAAGGGAGCCCCCACGTGCTGAGGCATACCTATGCAACCCACTTGCTGGATCGAGGGGCAGACCTCAATGCCATTAAGGAGTTGCTGGGGCATCAAAGCCTTGCGGCAACTCAGGTTTACACCCACAGCAGCATCAGCAAACTCAGATCTGTACATAAACTCGCTCACCCCCGAGCTGAGCATTCATATCTATGAAACTTCAAATTCAATCAATCCACTTCACCGCCGCTGATCACCTCAAGCAGTTTACCACTGAGAAGATGGCTAAACTCGATCATTTTTTTGATCGGATTACCGATGGCGAGGTGTTTTTTAAGCTGCAAAACGAAGTGAAAGGTGCCAATAAGTTAGCTGAAATCAAGATACATGTTCCTGGTGATACCTTGGTCGCCTCCGAAAAAGGTCAATCGTTTGAGGAAGCATTGGATCTTGCACTCGACAAAGTGAAAGCTCAACTTCGCAAGTACAAAGGAAAGCTTCAGGAGAGGCACTAGGATATAATTAGCGTATTTTTCTAGTTGAAAGCGGCTGTTACCATAAGGTGACAGCCGCTTCTTGTATGCGATAAGTTAGGAGCGCAGGAAATAGCCTCGTTGTCCAGTTCCCTTATTTTTCTCCGTCTCCTTCACTGGCTTCATCCATTTGGGCTTCATATTGCTTTTCAACCACTTGGCGATCAAAGTATGACCACATGTTGACAATTTTGCCATCGGCCACTTCAGCGTCTATTCGCAACATCATTTTGATGCCTTCCACACCGGCTTTGGTATCGTCCCAGCCTACTTGGCCAAGTAGCATGACCATGTCCCAGGGCTCGGCTCCTTCTTCCATGGCTTCGGCGGGAGGAGACATATTCAGGGAAGCGATGGCCATGGAAGAGTTGATGTTTTCCCAGCGCTCAAAGTTGCCAGTCCAGCTTTTTAGAAAATCTTCTGCGTCGCTGGGTTCTTCTTCCCAAAGATTATGAGCCTTGAAGTCATCGGCTAATAAGCCTTCCAAGCTGGCGATATCTTCTTGGTTGAGGGCCTCGAAAAAAGCCTTCATGATACCCTCTGCCGCTTCCTGCTCTTCACTGCTGAGGGCTGTCGCTTCTAGGTTCCGAAATTTGGTTTGGGCTTGGGAAAAGTGTAGGCCTAAACCCAAGACAAAAGTTAGGATGATTGGGATAATTCTCATGACAAAAAGTTAAAGGATGTAAATGTTGATAAAGTAGTAGCGAAGCTTAATAACGCAGCAACACCAGATATAATATGCGTCATTTTTAATTTGTTGCCAAATATGCGCTCTTTTTACCTCCTATAACTCCTTCTTAGCCAATTAATTGTGTGTAGAGATGGAGATATTTGTGGATGCTCTTAGACCAGTTAAACTTGGCTGCCTGTTCCTTGATGACCTCCTCGAGTAGGGGAGAGTCGTCTCGAAACTCCTGTAAGCCTTGCTTGACCATTTGTTTGAAGTCATCCTCATCACTGACATCGACATACCAAGCTTGATCCCCGCCCACTTCCTTCAAGGCCTCTATTTGATTGAGAAAAACAGGCTTCCCATGCTGCATGGCTTCCACCACTGGCATACCAAACCCCTCGGCTTGAGAGGGAAATAAAAATGCCTCACAATGTGCATACAGCCAGCTCTTTTCCGCCTCGCTGATCTTCCCTGGGAGCTGGACTCGATGGGCTAGGCCTAGCCGTTGAATCTCTGACTTCACCAATTTTCCATAATCTGTGGCATGGTTTCCTGCGATCACTAGGTGATGTTTTGGGAAGTCCTCAAGCAAGGGAAGCAGAAGGTGAAATTGCTTTTTGGCTTGAAAAATACCGATGGAGAAAAAGAAAGGAGCTGCTTGATGATAGCTTGGCGCAGTAGGGCTTGGTGCAACCGGAGTGGCAACTCCGTTGTGAATGACTTGCAAGGGTTGGGAGCCTAGGTTTAGGTATTGCTTTACATCAGTCCGGGCAGAAACAGAAATGCAGGTCAAGGCTACTGAGCGATCTACCAGTTTTTGTAAGCGTTGAAGATAGTTTTTTCGTTTGGCGCCGGACTTCTCTACTAAGAAATTCAGGTCATGAATGGTCAGCACGCGAGGCGTTTTCGGTCTAGGGGGATGAGAAGGAAACTGATGCAAGCTATGCCAAAGATCAAAGCGGGGATTGCTTTGGGGAATATAGCGGGTAGCAAGTCCATCGTAGAGGAGGTTTTGCCCTTTCAGGCTTTTGGGTAGATTGACCCGCCTTGGGACCAAGAATATAAACTCAAAGCCAGGAGGGGCCTCTTGAAGTAGAGCCTCGGCAAACTGGAGGCTAAAACGACCCAATCCCGAATAGGGATTGTTGATTTTATATAGGTCGATTAGGATTCTGGGCATGACTTCGAGGCCTAGCCTCAAAGTAAGTGATTCTTCTGGAGAATCTTAGATATGAGATGGATCGGTGGAGCGACAAACCATGATACAAGCCCATGAACACACATTTTTATCTTTTTGGGTACCTCGGTCTTCCAGACCGAGGAGACCCCACCGCTCAGAAAGCCAAGCCTAAGACAGGCTAAATTTCACCTTGGCTTACACCTTACAAGTCTAATGGAGCATAGCTCCCAATCCATACATCTACATACTCAGCAAGCATTTCCATCATTCCCATCTGGGCGATCTCTTTTTCCTCACAACTGATATAAGCCATCCCGGTACAACCATTTCATGAATATTCTCGTATATTTGCAGGCCTTGGCTATTGGTCAAGACAGATCTTTGATATGGGGACGACACGGTTTCGACGGGTTGATATACGTAGCGTACAAGCATGTGGAGGTCGGCAACAGAACCTCTTAAATCCTCAGTTGCACTTTATAACTGGCGAAAACAACTACGCGCTGGCTGCTTAATCAGATTAAGCAATCAGATGTCTCTCGGGCTCGTTGCACCTAACGGCGGCTCATATGGGAGGCACATCAAACAGAGTTAGGTTTCGGCCTGAACCGCCGCGATTCAGGCTTAAGATTAGCGGCACCATTCATCCTCTGCACCCTGTTGCTCGGGTCGCTCGGATGAAAACAATAGAGTAACTAAGCATGTAGAAGGCCCTGCGGCTGTCTCCTCCGGACGAGGGTTCGACTCCCTCCGTCTCCACAAATAGGCCCTTACGCAATGTAAGGGCCTATTTTGCGTTTTACTGGCAAAATACTGGCAAGAACCATGAAATATAATCGGCAAAAACAGGTGGTGTACAGTGCCGAAGGATCCGCATATGTCCCACCCCGGTTAGTTGAGTCAAAAGGCAAAGATGGGTGGTATATCATCTACTGGGTAACAGATGTTTCCACCGGAGAATTGGTCAGAAAACGCTTCTTTGGTATTTCCGGGACAAGTATCCGAGACAAAAAGAAGAGCGCCCGTGAACACATACATCGGATTAGCACGGCCTTAGCAAAAGGGGCCACGGTTGGGATTGCTCCCAAGTCTAATTCACCAGAGTTAACCTTATTGAAGCTTTACCAAATCGCTGAAGACATCAAGCGCCTGGAGGTAGAAAGGGATGGAGGAAATACCCACTACCTCTACAGAGCAAAAATATTTCATGAATGGCTAGAGGAGACCAAACTTTCCAAACGACCCATTTCCAAAGGTGGGCTCAGTAGGAAAGAAATCTATCAGTTCATGGATTTCTTAACCAAGGAGCGGGAAGTAGGTGCGTGGACCAAGAACAACTACCTGGCTTATATCAGCGCCGCTAGCAACAAGCTGATCGATCGAGGATATCTTGAAGAAAATCCCTGTACAGGCATTCCCCGATTCAAGGTCCGTGCAGCTCGGCACGTACCTTTTACAACAGAGCAGAAAGAGAAACTCGAAAAGTGGATGCTCATCCACGATCCAGAGTTATACCAATTCACCCGGATGATCTACCATGGCTTCATTCGGAGGATAGAAATACTACGCTTGAAAGTGAGCCAGGTCGACCTTAAAAATCGAATCATCTTGCTATGGACGGGAAACACCAAGAATAAGCGCCAAATGCCCGTGGTTATCACGCCAGGCCTAAACACAATGCTCCAGGAACTCCTGGCAGACAACCCACCTGGAAGTTGGTACTTATTTGGGAAAGGACTCAAACCAGGCCCTAATAGTTACCATCCGAATCGTCCCACTGAGCGCCACCGTAAAGCCTTAGAAGCCTGTGAAATAGATACATCCATCCACGATCTTTATGGCTGGAAACACACCGGAGTCTGTGCCGCTTACCGAGCAGGCGTAGACATCTACAGCATCATGCGACAGTGCCGACACTCAAATCTAAACGAGACGGAGAACTATATGCGGTCTATGGGGCTAAGAATCAGCAGTGAACTGAAGAATACTGACTGGTAACGTCTATTCATCATTCTCCCTCATCGCTTCCTCTAAAGC
>CAZFPQ010000277.1:0-9039 GCA_964521065.1 uncultured Bacteroidia bacterium
ACTCGGAAAAAATAAAAAGTAACTTTTGCGCCGATATTTCATGCCAGGTCAAGGAAGAAAAATCGAGTTTAGCGGGCTAATGGAGCTTTTGTCTGGCGCTGAGATGGCATGAATGATCACGCCAAGGTGCATAGTTGTTTTTTGGCTATTTCTTAGTTCAATGACAGAGCACCTCGACCTCTTCTCGGGTCTTTCTCAGGCGAGACTTTGATAATTGTAGCTCTTCTAATAATTGAGGTTGCTCCTGCAGGCTTTTGACCAGCACCAGCTTTTTGTCTAAAAAATGCTTTTTTTCTGCCTTGGTAAGCGTAATCAGGGTGGTAAGCGGATAGAGTCCCGTATGCTCAATGAAATCCTTGAGGTTGCCCTTATGTGGAAAATTCCAGGACATTAATCTCAAGCCAGCACAAACCCCATAATCTTGGGCGTCGGGACTGAAGGTTCCGTTGGTGACAATCCAGCCTTGATAGCTCCGATGATTTCCGCCAGATTCTGCCCGCCAAGCTTGGATCAGATCTTCCACCCTGCTGCGGATGTAAAGGGGAATCTTGACATCAAGGCGCTTATTGGGGGTGGCGCCAAATTTACATTCCACCGCAATGCGGTGCCCATCTCGATCGCCCAACACATCTACCTCATGAGAGATACACTTGCCTCTGATGTGGACTCCAACTTGAACCTGATAACCATGTCGCTTGAGCAATTCCCCGACGAAGTATTCAAAAGGATAACCAGAGGGGCCCAATTCCATCACCGCTCGCTTCAACTTGTATTTAGCAGCCAGTGGACGCGAGTGCTTTCTGAGCAAATTAAAGGCACGTTGGTATATTCGCCTGGTTGAAATTCCTTGATGGGCCTCGGATTGAATGTCCTCAAGAATCTTTTCGGCAATTTCTGGCAAAGCGCCCGCCTGGGTCAGTGAATTCAAAATTTTCTTAGGTTCGAAGGGAACCTTCTCTCCGGATGCTTTGGTAACTATTAGCTGCTGGTCTGGATGCATAAAGAAAAGGTAAGCAAAAGCCTATAAAAAAATAGTACCGGTTACTGTTTAACGAACAATTGTTAGCCCATTTCCCGAAAAAAGATTGCTTCTTTTTACCCAAAAATCTCTCTTTAATATTTGTTAGCGCCAGAAAAAATATCATAATTGTATTCACAATCGCTAAAGACTAAAAGTTTTGCAAATTATTTCCATTCTCGAGCTTCTACTATTGGTGGTCATTTTGTTCACCTACTGAGAATGGCCTATTCAAATAAATAACTCCAAAGCCATTCTCGCACGAGAATGGCTTTGGAGTATACACCCCTCAAACCAGACCCACACTCATCCGATTATCAACGACTCATGTACTACGCGGCCGACTCATTTATCTTCTCTGACGGTCAGTTTATTACCGCTGACCAGCTCTTTATTGATCCCTTTTCCCAGACCTTTCACTATGGCAATGGTGTATTCGAAGGACTTCGGGCCTACCAAACAGACCACGGCCCAAGGATTTTCAAGCCTAGGGCTCATTTTGAGCGCTTTTTAGATTCAGCTCAGCGGATAGGCCTCAAGGTGGACTATACTGTCGAGGAGTTGATCAACATTTCATATGAGTTGCTTGAAAAAAATAAGCTTAGCAATGCCTATCTAAGGCCTTTGCTATATGCGGCCCCTAATATGGCCCTGACCTCCCATCAGCAGGCATCCCACCTGATGATCGGGGCTTTCCAATGGGGTAAGTTACTCGGAGACAACTTGGTACACCTCAAAATCAGCAATCGACTTAAGCCTGACCCTGATGCGTTTCCAATAGAAGGAAAAATCTGTGGCATCTATGTCAACAACATCATGGCTACCACGGAGGCTCGCAGTGAGGGATATCATGAAGCCCTGATGATGAACTCGGTAGGCGAAGTGGTACAGGCAGCCGGGGCTAACCTGTTTGTAGAAAAAGACGAAGTTCTATACACCCCTCCCGCCAAAGGAATCATGGCAGGAATTACCAGGGAAACCGTGATGGAAATGGCCCAAGAAATGGGAATAAGCGTCCGCGAACAGGCCATTCGTCCTGAATTTCTTTATGAAGCGGATGGAGCATTCTTAACCGGAACAGCCGTAGAAATTACGGGTGTGGCCACCATAGATCGCTTGGCCATGCATCATCCATGGGAAGAAACCATTGGCCATCTCTTAGCCAGAAAATACCGACAAATAGTCACCCATGCAGAGCCCTTCAAGTGGACTCTCATATAGGCTCCCATTGAGACAACTGATCCCAATCGAAATGAACTCCTCGAGCAAGACGCAAAAGCTCAACCGCTATAGTCGCCGCCTTACGCAGGATGAAACTCAACCTGCAGCACAAGCCATGCTGTATGCCCTAGGGTTGCAAGAAGAAGACTTAGACAAGCCACAAGTCGGAATTGTCAGTACCGGATATGACGGCAATCCCTGTAATATGCACCTCAATGAGCTGGCAGGACTGATCAAAGCAGGAATGGCCGACACAGAATTGCTCGGTCTTGTCTTTCACTCCATCGGCGTGAGCGATGGTATGTCTATGGGCACCGAAGGAATGAGGTATAGCCTCCCTTCAAGAGATCTAATTGCGGATAGCATTGAGACCGTGGTAGGCGCCCACTGGTATGATGGGGTAGTTGCTGTGGTGGGCTGTGATAAGAATATGCCAGGGGCCTTGATTGCCATGGGACGCCTCAATCGGCCCGCCATCATGGTTTACGGGGGAAGCATTGCCCCTGGTCACTATCAAGATCGCCCACTGAATATTGTATCTGCCTTTGAGGCCTTGGGTGAAAAAAATGCAGGCATCATTACCCCAAAGGACTTCAAAGCCATTATCCAACGGGCCTGTCCAGGGCCAGGCGGATGCGGGGGAATGTATACCGCCAACACCATGGCCTCCGCGATAGAGGCTATGGGGATGAGTCTTCCTTACTCATCTTCCAATCCTGCAATCAGTGAAGAAAAAAGAAAGGAATGCGCGGCCATCAAGGAAGCCATGCAGCGGATCTTAGAGATGGACCTCAAGCCAAGGGACATCATGACCAAAACTGCTTTTGAGAACGCCATTCGTGTGGTGTTGGCCTTAGGGGGGTCCACCAATGCAGTTTTGCACCTATTGGCTATGGCTAGGTCGGTAAATGTTTCGCTTAGCTTGGAGGACTTTCAACGGCTGAGTGACAGTACGCCTTTGGTGGGTGACCTGAAGCCTAGTGGCAAATACCTGATGGAAGATCTGCATCATATTGGAGGAATTCCTGGAGTGATGAAATTGCTCTTAGCCGAGGGCTTCATTGAGGGTGATTGCTTGACCGTAACAGGGAAAAGCATCGCAGAAAATTTAGATGCCTGCAAGTCTCTGACCGAAGGGCAAAACATCATCGTGTCCTTTGACCAGCCATTAAAAAAGACAGGGCATCTCCAGATTCTCAAGGGCAACCTTGCACCAGATGGATCTGTGGCAAAGATCTCAGGCAAAGAAGGAGAACGTTTTCAGGGAAGGGCAAGGGTGTTTGAAGGAGAATTTGCCGCCAACGATGCCATCAATGCAGGCTTGATCGAAGCAGGCGACGTAGTCGTCATCCGAAATGAAGGCCCCAAAGGTGGACCCGGTATGCCTGAAATGTTGAAGCCTACTTCTGCCATCATGGGAGCAGGCCTTGGCAAATCGGTAGCCTTGATTACCGATGGTAGGTTTTCAGGAGGAACCCATGGCTTTGTAGTGGGCCACATCACTCCCGAAGCAGCCGTCGGGGGCGCAATCGGTTTGGTAGAAGAGGGAGATCAAATCTTGATTGACGCCACTCAGAACTTGATAGAAGTCATGATTGACGAACAAACCCTCGCAGAACGTCGCAAGCGTTGGAGCCCTCCCGCCTCCAAAGTTAACCGAGGCGCCTTAGCCAAATACGCCAAACTAGTTTCCTCTGCATCCGAAGGTTGTGTAACTGACGAATAAAAAATCACCCACTCGATAAAGGTCATCCTCAAGGCTAACGTTCGTAAGTGTATAGATAAGTCAATATCTACATATTTTATTTTCTCTCACCTCTCTGCATGTTTTCGATTCTTTCACCTTGAACCAGAAAATCAACATGGCAACAGCAACTCAAACGCAGCAGCCTCAACAGGTGCCAACCCGGAAAAAGGTTACCGGGTCAGAAGCCATCGTCCTTTCCCTCATCGCAGAAGGGGTGGATACCATTTTTGGTTACCCGGGAGGGGCCATCATGCCGGTATATGACGCCCTGTTCGACTATCAAGAGCAGATTCGTCACATCCTTACCCGCCATGAGCAAGGGGCTACCCACGCCGCACAAGGCTACGCGCGCGTGAGCCAAAAAGTAGGAGTCTGTCTGGCCACCTCTGGCCCTGGAGCCACTAACCTGATCACAGGCATAGCCGATGCCATGATGGACTCTACTCCTATGGTTTGCATTTGTGGACAAGTCCCAAAAGCATTATTGGGCTCCGACGCATTCCAGGAAACGGATGTAGTAGGTGTGACCATGCCTATTACCAAGTGGAACTACCAGATAACCGATGCCTCTGAAATCCCTGAAATCATTGCCAAGGCATTTTATATTGCTAAGAGCGGTAGGCCTGGCCCAGTGGTCATTGACTTGTGCAAAAATGCAGAAGTCGGCACCCTCGATTTTCATTATGAGCCCTGTACTCAAGTAGAAGCCTACCGGCCCCTTCGCCATCCCTCCCCTGCCCTATTGCAGGAAGCTGCGGATCTCATCAATCAGGCGAAAAAGCCCTATGTATTACTTGGCCATGGTGTAATGATTTCTAGGGCGCAAGAGGAGTTTCTGCAATTGATTGAGAAAGCAGGACTGCCCGTAGGCAGCACCATGCAAGGCCTTTCGGCCCTGCCCAATGACCATGAATTGCACACAGGAATGCTGGGCATGCACGGCAACTATGGCCCCAATATCAAGACCCAAGAATGCGACGTCCTGATCGCAGTTGGGATGCGTTTTGACGATCGTGTAACCGGTGATGTCAGTCGCTATGCCAAACAGGCCAAGGTGATCCACATCGAGATTGATCCTGCAGAGATCCATAAAAATGTCTATGCCCACGTCCCCTTAGTAGGAGACGCAAAGGCGATTTTGAAAGATCTAATGCCACTCATTCATGACAACAAGCACGAAGCATGGCTCGAAGAGTTTCGGGTTTGTGACAAAATCGAATACCAAAAAGTTATTCAGCGTGACCTGCATCCTGAGCAGGGAGGCATTCACATGGGAGAGGTCATCCACTTACTTTCTGAGCAAACCAAAGGCGATGCCATCTTGGTCACGGACGTAGGACAGCATCAAATGGCAGGGGCTCGCTATTATAAATATAAGCGCAGCGATGCCTGGGTCAGCTCAGGTGGTCTCGGCACCATGGGTTTTGCCTTGCCAGCTGCGTTTGGGGCTCAGGTAGCCATGCCAGACGATACGGTCCTGGCGGTCATTGGTGATGGGGGCTTCCAGATGACCTTACAGGAGCTGGGCTGCTTGTCACAATTTGAAGCTCCGGTAAAAATCATCTTGCTGAACAACAACTACCTAGGCATGGTGCGACAGTGGCAACAGCTATTCTTTGATCGCCGCTATTCATCCGTGGCGCTAACCAATCCAGATTTCATTACCATCGCTAAGGGTTTTGGCGTACCCGGCCATCGAGTAGAAGATCGTTCTGAATTGAGCAAAGGAATAGAGACGATGCTCTCAACCCCTGGAGCCTACTTACTTGAGGTCTGTGTGGAGCAAGAAGCCAATGTATTCCCCATGATCCCTAGTGGGTGTGCGGTACACGAAATCAAGTTGGAACCTTGATGAGAGGCGAGATGCGGGAAGCGAGATGGTAGAAGTGGCTGTCTTCTCCCACCTAATCACGAGTGCTACCCAATTCTTGATTCATCAGGCGACTACCCTTGTCACTATTATTTGAATATTCTCTTTTTGAATTAGAAGGCATAAAAAATATGGAAGAGCAGTTCACCCTTTCCATTTTTACCCAAAACTCGGTGGGCCTACTTCATCGGATTACCACCGTTTTTACCCGTCGACACATCAACATCGAAAGCTTGACAACCTCTGAGTCCGAACTTCCGGGCATCCACCGCTTCATCATCGTGATTCGCAGCACCGAAGAGATGGTAGCCAAGCTAGGAAAGCAGCTCGACAAGATCATTGGAGTCATCAAATCTTTTGTCTTACGGGAAGAAGATGTGGTTCACCAAGAGTTGGCTTTATATAAGGTCTCTTCTGCCAATCTGAGCAATGGTCAGATTGAAAAAGTGATCCGAGACAACCACGCCCGAGTTCTCAATATTGAAACCGATTATATCATGATTGAGAAGGCTGGGCATCCCAGCGAAACGCTTGATCTATTTAGGAAGCTAGAGCCTTTTGGAATTCTAGGATTCTCTCGATCAGGTACCATCGCTATCTCCAAGCGTCCATTGAACCTCAAAAAATACATAAGTGGTGAGCTGATTTAAGAGGGCTCATCTTTTCTCATCAAGAATTAATCAACCACTAATCTCATGGCTTTAATCAATTTTGGCGGAGTAGAAGAAAATGTTGTTACCCGCGAAGAATTTCCTCTTAAGCACGCCAAAGAGGTCTTGGCCGGGGAGACCCTGGCTGCGCTGGGTTACGGCGTCCAAGGACCAGCTCAGGCGCTCAATCTTAGAGATAACGGCTTCAATGTAATTGTCGGTCAGCGCAAGGGATCCGCCAGCTGGGACAAAGCAGTTGCTGATGGATGGGTAGAGGGCGAAACCCTTTTTGAACTGGAAGAAGCTTGCAAAAAGGGAACTATCCTGATGAATCTTCTGTCAGATGCAGGCCAGATTGCCACCTGGCCCACCATCAAGGAGCACCTGACCGAGGGAAAAACTCTGTTTTTCTCGCATGGATTTGGCATCACCTACAATGACCAAACCGGCATTGAGCCTCCCGTAGGAGTAGACGTTGTCCTGGTTGCCCCTAAAGGCTCTGGTACCAGTGTGCGACGCCTTTTTGTAGAAGGCAAAGGCATCAATTCTAGTTTTGCCATTCACCAAGATGCTACGGGAGAAGCTCGGGATAAGGTATTGGCTATTGGAATCGGCATTGGCTCAGGCTACCTGTTTGAAACCACCTTCAAGAAGGAAGTATTCAGCGACTTGACTGGGGAGCGCGGCGTCTTGATGGGAGCCTTGGCTGGGGTGATGGAAGCTCAGTACAAAGTACTTCGTCAAAATGGACACAGTCCATCTGAGGCCTTTAATGAAACTGTGGAAGAGCTGACGCAGTCCCTGATTGTCTTGGTTGGGGAAAATGGCATGGATTGGATGTATGCCAACTGCTCCACCACCGCTCAGCGCGGTGCCCTAGATTGGAAAGGCCCCTTCCGCGAAGCGGTACTTCCGGTCTTTGAGAAGTTGTACGACAGCGTGGCCACTGGCAACGAGGCCCGGATCACCATTGAAGCCAACCGCAAGCCTGATTACCGTGAAGGGTTGCAGAAAGAGCTGGATGAAATCCATGAATCTGAAATGTGGACCGCTGGGCGTGCAGTTAGAAGCCTTCGTCCTGATCGTGCCAACGAGCCTGTAAAATAAACCGGGGCAAGTAAGGAAGTAAATTACTTCCTGCTTTGCCTTTTTAATCCGAAAACAATGCTCACCACCACCGATCGCCTGCTTCCTTTGGCAGCCGTGATCAAAGCTAGTGCACGCCTAAAGGGCATCGTGCAGCGTACCCCTTTACTAGAATATCCAGAGTTGGCAAATCCCTATAACTGTCGACTCTGGCTTAAGCGGGAGGATTTACAGATCGTTCGGTCTTACAAAATTCGAGGAGCATATAACCGCATCAGTCAGCTCAATGCCGAAGAACGCAAATCTGGTGTGGTCTGTGCTAGTGCCGGTAATCATGCGCAAGGAGTCGCTTATGCGTGCCGCGAGTTACAAATCCAAGGGACGATTTTCATGCCCAATCCTACTCCTAGGCAGAAGATCAAAAAAGTTCAATCTTTTGGAGGAGAATGGGCAGATACGGTGATCACCGGCGACACCTTTGATGAAGCCTATGAGGCTGCTAGAGAGCATGGAGAAGCCCATGGATCCGTTTTCGTCCATCCATTTGACGACCCCGAGGTCATGGCTGGCCAAGGTACTGTAGGCCTTGAAATCTTGGCCGATATGCACGAGCCTATAGATTACGTGTTTGTCCCCATCGGAGGGGGAGGTCTGTCGGCTGGCTTAGGAAGTTATTTGAGACGGGTGCAGCCGGGCATTAAAATCATTGGCGTGGAGCCTGCGGGAGCGCCAGCCATGTATCGGGCCTGGCAGGCCAAACACCCGGTCAAGCTCGATAAAATCGACAAGTTTGTAGACGGTGCTGCCGTTCAGCAAGTAGGTAGCCACACCTTTGAGGTGTGCCAAGAAGCTTTGGATGAAGTGGTTCTAGTCCCCGAGGGCAAGGTTTGTTCTACCATACTGGAGCTGTATAATGAAGAAGCCATCGTAGCAGAACCTGCTGGCGCACTGGCCTTGGCTGCCCTCGATCAGTTCAAGCGGGAAATCAAAGGTAAAAATGTAGTCTGTGTCTTGTCTGGGGGGAACAACGACATCATGCGCATGGAGGACATCAAAGAGCGCTCTCTCCTATATGAAGGCCTTAAGCATTACTTTTTGATTCGCTTTCCTCAGCGAGCGGGAGCCTTGCGAGACTTCCTCAACCACGTCTTAGGCCCAAATGACGACATCGCCCACTTTGAGTATACCAAAAAGAACAACCGGGAAACAGGCCCCGCCTTGGTAGGCATCGAAGTAGAAAAAGCAGAAGATTATGATGCCCTATTGCAGAGGATGGAAAAGCAACGAGTCAATTATGAAGTATTGAACGACAAACCGATGTTGTTCCAAATGTTGGTGTAGGTACCTACCTTCGAGGGGCTTGCCGTGCCTAGGTATCAGCCTGTAATGGAAAAATGACCTCCATCCAACGTAATCAGATAAGGGGAATCCACTCACTATTTCGTAA
>CAZFPQ010000278.1:0-9031 GCA_964521065.1 uncultured Bacteroidia bacterium
GCTGTCGTTGTCTGCTTGATCCCCGTTGGCGACCACGGAACAAGTGTCGTTGCCATCTAGTAGGCCATCGTTGTCGTCATCGTCGTCGCAGGCGTCCCCATTGCCATCCCCATCGGTATCAGTCTGATCCGGGTTGGCGGTCAAAGGACAGTTGTCGTTCACATCCAGGACGCCATCGTTGTCATCGTCGTCGTCACAGGCATCACCGATGCCATCGTTGTCGGTATCGGTAGGATCGGGACAGGCGATCACAAACAGGTCTGTGGTATCTACCACGAATACATCCTGGAATCCACCACCGACGGTCCGGATATTTGCTCGGAAATTGTAATCATCCCCAGGTACGGGGTCAGATAGAAGGTTCAGGGTGACGTCCAATATCTCTTCTCCGGCGGCTACCGTTATTTTGGTGTTGCGAATGAATTGATTGCCCTTGTACAAGGCGACAATGATGTCTCGGGCATCGGCAGCTTGATAGGCAATCTTTAACTGGTAAGAACTCTGCGTAAGCACCGTATCAGGCTGGGTGTAAATGACCACCGTGTCGACCAAGGCAACTGGAGAAGCGCTGTCTACTTCCACCAGTTTCCAGGTTCTAACCCAGTCATAATAGGTGGTGCGCTCTTCGGCGGTGCCAGTCATGCCTCCATCAGCTGGAACAGGGTTCCAGTCGTAGGTTTCGGTAACCATGCGGAGGTACATCGGCAGGTTGAAGTCGGCTGGAGGAGTGATGGTGTATACTTCATGCCCATCCAAAAAGAAGACAATCTCTGTAGGGCTCTTCCACCAAGCAGAATAGACATGGTAGTCTTCCCATACCTTGCCACCGATCAGGGCGTTGTCGCCATTGGAGCCGATGGGAGTCTCAGGACAGCTGGTATTGCGGCTGTGGGTATTGGAGTGAATGGACTCGTCGAAAGTTTGGGCAAAAGGTGCTGTACCGGTCACTTGGCCCACACATTCTTGGATGTCTAACTCTGTGGTTCGCACGTCGCAGCCTGTTCCTTCGCTGGCCGTATTGATCAGCCAGAAGGTAGAGGACATGAAAGTTTTATTGGCCTTCATCCGAGTCTCGTAGTAGTAGCCGACTTGACCGGCATTCTTAGAATAAATGTTTCCTCCTGCGTGGGTGAAGGTCTCATTGTTGACCACTTCTGGACTGGGCAATTGATATACCGTGATTTTGAGGTTGCTGTCTGCCTCGGTAACGGCATCTTCTCTGAAAATACCAGGTGCTCGACCGATCCATCTACTTGGGTCAGAGTTCTGCCACTTGGTATCGTCCAAGGAATTGTCATTGAATTCATCTGACAGGCCAGGAACGATTTGCCAGCCCAAATTGCCATTAGTGTTGGGATCCTGAGTCGGTACGAAGGTCGGTGCGCTGACCTCGGCAGGAACAAAGCGCCACTGCGTGTAATCGTCGTTGTATGAATCAGGTCGTTGGATGACTTCTGCATCTGGACTATTGGCCGCAACTTGGGATACGTCGCTTTGGGTGCGGGGCCGGAAAAAATCGTTAGTCGCCCGATTTCGCAGGTAGACGTATCCATTGCCTGTGTGCTCGGCATTCCACTGGGTATAGTTATCCGTGACGGCTTCAGGGGTTTGAATCAGTAGGCTTCCATCGGTACCGTCCGAAGGGCGGAAGACCTTTCCAGTAGCTCGGTTTCTCAAGTAAAAATAATAAGACCCGAGCCCGGTTTCGATGACTTCCCACTGAGCCAATTCCCCTATTGAATCGGCAGGTACCTGAATGATGGGGGCGTTATCGCTTGCATCTGCTGGCTGGATTTTTTTACCCGTTGCCTTGTTGGTGATAAAGTAATACTCTGGACTTAAAACCACTAAGGTATCTGCTGGGGGAGTTGTATCAGGTTCCGAGCGCAGTACGGCGTAGCCCAGGGCCTGGTCGATTTTCCAGGTATTGGTAAAGTCAAAGGTCGGATAATTAGCTGCATCCAATAGTTGGGTAGCGCTGAGTCCGGTGGCATTGGGGTCGCTGGCTCCACTGGCCAAGGCAAATACGGCGTTGGTTGGTGGGATTCCCCCGTTGCTGAGTACATTGACGATGGCAGGGTGATTGGAGCTAGGGCCGTAATAGGCTACCCGGTTGATGAGGTGGGCATCTCGGGTTTGTCCGACTACGCCACCTTTGCCCCAACCCGCAGTGATGCTGGTGCTGCTATAGCAATCTTCCACGGTGGCGATGGCCCCGTTAAAGATGACCCCTACAAGGCCACCTACCCATCCATTGCCACCTACATTGATGCTGCCTCCCTCAGAATAGCAACGAAGAACGCTGCCTCCCAACAACTGCCCTGCAATGGCTCCGCAGCGGTTGGTGCCTGGGCTATTGATCAAGATGTTACGCATCCCTAGATCAGTGATGGTTCCTGAACACTGCCCAAACAAACCGGTTCCGTCATTGAGGCCAGTAGGGGTTACCTGTAGGTTTGCTATGACAAAGTTGTCTCCGTGAAAGGTTCCTGCGAATGGTTGGCCTGGCTTGCCTATCGGAGTGAAAGACTGCCCGGTCATGTCTAAGTCGTTGGCCAACTGGAAGTAATGGTTGGCCCCCCAGTCGTCTGGACTATTAGAAAGTTCAACCAAGTCTTCGGGTGTCTTAATGAGATAGGGATCCGCCTGGGTTCCAGTACCACCCCCATAAGGAGGCTCAGCTAGCACCGCATAGCCCAAGGTGGCGTCAATTTCCCAGGTGCCAGGAAAATCAAAAGTGGTATAGCTAGCTGGGTCTAACAGCTGGGTAGCGTCTAGTCCCACGGCATTGGCATCGGTAGCTCCTGTAGCGGAAGCAAAAAAGGCATGGGTGGGTGCAAGACCATTTAGCTGGGCATTGTTCGGATCATTCTGAACGGTTGCGATGGCGCTGCCGCCTGCAATGCTCCCGTAGAAGGCTACCCGGTCAATGGGATATTGACCCCTGGTCATGCCCACGATGCCCCCACTGCCATAGTTGGTTTGGATAGAAACGCTGCTGTAGCAGTCTTCCACCGACCGGACGGGCCCGCCATTGAACATGGTCCCTACGATTCCACCGGTCCAGCCGCCATTTACAGTGATGCTGCCCCCTTCCGTGTAGCATCCTTTGACGCTGCTGCTGCCATTGAGAATACCCACCATTCCACCGACCCGGGTGTAGTTTCCGCTAGGTATGGTGATGCTGATGTTGGTGATGCCTAGGTCGTAAAGGTTGAGGCCTGAACCGATGCCAAAAAGGCCCGTTCCGTCAAGCTTGTCCGCTGGAGGGGTGATGGTCAAATTGGAAATCTCGTTCTTCCCCCCGTTAAAATCCCCGTTGAATGGGGTGGCTTGGTTACCGATGGGAGTGAAGAACTGACCCGCCATGTCGATGTCGTTGGTCAGGATGAAATAATTACCCGTCCAATCATCGGGACTATTGGCAAGTGCGATCAGGTGAGCAGGAGTTGAGATTTGATAGGGATCATTGGCGCTACCATCTCCTGCGGCATATTTGGGGGGCTCAGGCAGGGTAATCGCATTGGTCGCTTTTTGTACCTGCAGAATGGCCGAACTCACGTGACCGCCATTGTCGCTGAATGAAACGCTGACGGTATTGGTTCCCGCGTTGAGAAGGCTCACGTCTACGGGAATCTCCAAGAGGCCAAAGAACCGGGTTCGGTTCTGCTGATTGTAGCCCCGGATGATGTCCTGAAAAATGGAGATCTCTTGGCCGTTTACCTTGACGGTAGGGATGAGAGCTGAACCCTGATCACGACCGATACCTAGGCGTAAAGTAGCCAGCCCATTACTTCCGACATCTACATTGTCAAAGGTGAAGCTAAGATCCGTATTGGCAACGATGGGAGTTAGGTAGGTATTGGCGTAGAACTTTTTGCTGCGAATGTCATTGTTGAAGGAAATACTGCTAGCAAAGGTATAGGTCAATACCACGGTTTCTCCATACTCTAGGCTAATCTGGGATGGGGCAGTGTTTTGAACCGTTTGGGTCAGTTCTGGGACCTGGTTGGAGAAAATTTTTAAGCGCTTGAGGTCAACGCTTTGAAGGCCTTGCTGATTGAGTAGATCTAGATCTACGGTTTGGGTGGCGTCATTGAGGTTGTTGAGCACCACATAGAGCTTGGTGCCATCTACAAAAGCCTGGGTCTGTACGTCTAGGTTGGTAGAATGAATCAACACCCGATCGCCTTTTACGTCTTTCCACATTTCGTAGAAATACTTGCGCTCCGTCAGCGAATAAGAACCATTGCTTTCTTCGACAAATAAGGAGGCACGAGAGAATAGGTTGACAAATGGATCTGACTTTCCTACCGAGAAAGGAATGGTGGTGGCGATGTTGTCTTGTCGTTCGATGAAGTTCATCACCATGTGGATCTGTGAACGAACCGCCTGGGAGTTTTCTACTGGTTCATAGTTGGATACCGTTCCTCCAGAAGTCCAGCCGGGCTGGCTGAGCACCAAGCGGCCATATTCGGTTACCGCCAGAGGCTTTACGGTGCCCAAAGCAATGGAACTGTAGGCTTCAATTAGGTCGAGGATGGCTTCTGCATTGGAGCCTGAGCGCCGGCCTCCGGTGTTGTTGAGACCGCTGCCATCGTAGAGGTGGACTGAGAATACGTCTACGTCTGCCCCTGCAATGTCAATGAACTTTCGGTAACGCTTGTTCCACAGGTCAAAATCGTTGTTTTCAAACTCTGGAAAGGCCGAGGCATACCCCATCACCTTGAGGTTGTCTAGCTCGGGGACAGCATGAACGGCTTGGCCTAAGTCCCGGTGGAAAAGGCAAATGTGAGAAATGACGCTGTCGTTCTTGGCTGTGTTGAATCCGCCAGGATAAAAATCGCTGGCGTGAACCATGGGTTCATTAAATGGCTCGATGAACTCTTGCATCGGACTCCATTCGTCCTTGTAACTCTGGGCTACATAGGTGGCAAGTTGCTGAGAAAAAGCAGAAACGTCTACCGTCGAGTAGTCCACGTTGCTGTCGTACATCAACTTGCTTGCCCGGTCGGTACCTACCAGACCCGGAGTCACTTGCCGAACTCCATTGAAGTTGTCGGGAATGTTGCTCGGGATCTGGCCGTTGTTCACCTTTCCCAAAGGACTCCAAAACTGGCGTGAGCCCGTGTAGCTTGGGTTGATGTTGTAGGCGGATTTGAAGGCATCAAAGTCCGTATCAGGATTGTTGAAGATAAAGTGACCATTGAGGTACTTGTCTCGATCAAAGGTGGATTCCGCCCCCACAAATCGCTGGGTTTGGTGATCGATGGTGATGATACCTTGAGCGTAGAGCAGAGAGGGCGCGCATGCCAGCAGCCATCCAAGGAGGATGGATAAGACATTCTTCTTTAGCACATTAATTGTCATCTTAAGTAATTTGCGATGTAGTGTCTTAAACTGAGGTCTGATTCTCGGTGGTGTAACCTTGACCTGAGTTCGCAATAGATCAGTTGGATCAATCTTACACGACTTAAAATATTTGATCCTCCTGAATAGAGGCTAAGACAAATGGATCGAAATGTGTCAAAAATGACTTTTGCTAATTGGGGCTTTGGTTTTGCCGCGATTCTGACCTTGGAGAGGTGTTTTTCGGCCTAGGCAACATTTGGGTATTTTCCTGCCATGTATGGGAGTTTTTTGCTGAGAGATTAAATGAGGAGTCCTGAGGCTAGAACTGAGCGGGGTTAGCTTTACGGTTAAAAGAGGGGTTAAGCAGTTGGCCAGAAGTAATCGGGCTATGGTGGTAGGGGATATGGGAGATGGTTTTTATGTAAAAAACTACGCACCCCCTAGCTCCTTACCCCGACTACCGTTTTTCTGCTTTCCACTTACTGAAGTCGTTTAAGGCGAAATGAATTTGACGGATGCTTAGGTTTGGGTAAGCGAAGGGCCTAAATCTGTGGAGTCAGGTCGGTCTAGAAGACCAAAGTGTCCTATGAGCTTTGTTAAATCTCAGTGAACCAGTTTTTAAGCGGGTTAAATAGTGTCAACCTGGGAAACCTGTTTTCGCCAAGCGCTAGGTGAGAGGCCCGTATGTTCTTTGAAGACTCGGTTAAACGTCGCTTTGCTGTTGAATCCCGCATCGAGGGCAATACCGAGCAGAGAAAGGTGCTGTAAAGAGGGATCGAGCAGCGCTTTTTTCACTGCCTCAATCCGATATCGATTGATGAAGTCGTTGAAGTTTTGCCCGTAAGCTCCATTGATGAGCCGAGAGAGCTCCTGAGAAGGCAGCTTCATCAAGTCAGAAAGCTCTTGCAGACTCAAGCCTGGCGATAAATAGGGGGCTTTTGACCTCATCAACTGCTCTAGCTTTTCTTTTTGCTGGCTGTCTATCTCGACTTCCTTGGGCGGCGAATTCTCTTGAGTGGGAGAAAGCAAGGAGCTAGGATGGTATTTAAGGAAATAATGCTCCTTGGCATTGGCTAGCAACCCGGCAATGCTCAGGTAGTAAATGATCAGGCCCCAGGCGAAAAAGGAATACCAGTTTTGGATGTAGGAAAGCCCTTCACCTGAGAGGGAATCCGCCACCTGGAATCCGTAGTAGATTAATTGGAGTAAGGAAAAGGCAACCAAGAAATTCCTCAACCAGGTAAAATCTAGGGGTGCGAGATTAGAGAAGTTTTCGGCTACGTAGCGGCGGTAGCGCTGGTACTGCCACAGGGTGTAGCCCAAAAAGCCTAAGAGCCAGAATGGCGAAATCCAGTCCAGAACATTGCTCAAGCCAGAAAAGAGATCCATTGCCCCTCGGGTCTCATAATGAAAGGGGAAGGACTCGCCTTTCACTTGATGTGACCAAATTACATCAAATCCAAAGTTGCTCAGCTTGATGAACTTGGCGAGTAGGGTAGGGACGAAAAAAAGCCAATCTCGCTTCTGCCAAGTGAAATCTTGGTTGGTCAGGCTTTGGAAATAGAAGTAGGTCAAAGGACCCAGCAACAAAAACCAGTTCCAGGGAAAATAGAAAATAAAGGTGGTAAAGGCATCATGGGAGTCGTACCAACCTGCAAAGCCCAGCATCCAATTCATAGGGCGCAGGGTGAGCAGAAATATGAGCAAAGCCAATAGCCTATCCGCCAATCGGTCCTCACGTAGCCCACGAATCAGGAGAATGAGGCTGAAAATCACTCCTTGAATCACCAAGGGGAGCAGTAGGGAGGAGTATAGATTGAAGTCAAATGGCAAAGTCCCGGTAATTAGGCAACTGGTTTGGCTCTGGTCCCAGATTGGATGATCATTGCAATAAGAACCACCAATGCCGCCCCAATCAAATTAAACCAGAGGTAGCCAATATTCAACCAAGCAAAGGCTTCTGGGGCTAAATTTGGCAAGAAAAAACAAGCCATCACCACTAACTCCGCCACGAGGGCCGCATAGAAAGTCGCCGTGCCGCCGATCTTTTTAAAGAAAAATGCCACGATGAATATTCCCAAAATGGTCCCATAGAAGAGCGATCCCAAGATGTTGACATATTCGATGAGGTTTTCGAAGCGCCCAGCCGTGATGGCAAAGATGATCGCCAATACCCCCCAGGCAAAAGTAAGTCCGCGAGATACCAACAGGTTGTGGGCATCATCGCCGTCGGGTTTGATCATGCGCTGATAGACATCTACCATGGTGGTAGAGGCCAAGGCATTGAGTTCAGCAGCGGTGGATGACATCGCCGCAGAGAAGATCACGGCCATCAGAAGGCCGACTAGGCCGATGGGCAGGTGGTTTAGTACAAAATTGAGGAAAACACGATCTTGGTCTTTGAGATTTGCTTCTGGATCGCGCTGCTTCATCAGTTGCAGCCCGGCTTCCCGCACTTCCTCTTGTTCTGCTTGGAGGGCCTCTGCCCGACTTTGTAGAGTCGCTGCGATTGCCGGATCCGCATTCATGTCGGCCCAGGCCAACCAAGCTTCTGATTTGGCTTGATCTAGCTCCTGGTATTGATCCGAAAGGGCTTGGTATTCCGCCGCATACTCACTGGCTTCCATCAAGGCTACCTCCCGATCGTTGAAAAACATAGGAGTGGGGTTGAATTGATAGAAGACAAACATCATCGCTCCCAAAAACAGAATGAGGAACTGCATGGGAACTTTGAAGATACCGTTGAACAAGAGTCCAATCCTGATTTCTGCGATTGACTTTCCCCCCAAATACCGTTGTACCTGAGACTGGTCGGTTCCAAAGTAGCTCAAAGCCAGAAAGGTTCCTGCTACCAAGCCCGAAAGCAAGTTGTAGCGGTCCTGGATAAAGTTGTCAAAGCTATCGGGCAGGGTAATGACGTTAAGCTTGCCCGCTGCTCCCGCCAAACTAATGGCTTCACCAAAGCTTACGCTATCTGGCAGTTTCATCACCATGAGAATTCCTGCGATAAACATGCCCACCAGGATCACTGCCATTTGTTGCTGCTGGGTATGGCTGACTGCTTTGGTTCCCCCGCTGACCGTGTAAAGCATCACCAAAACCCCAATGCCGATACAAGTCGCGTTTAGGTCCCAACCTAGCAAAGTTTCCAAGATGATGGCAGGAGCCACAATCGTGATGCCCGCCGCGAGGCTTCTTCCCAATAAAAACAAGGCCGCCCCTAGCGTCCGTGTTTTGAGATCAAAACGCATCTCTAAGTATTCGTAGGCGGTAAATACGTTCAGTCTGCGGTAGATCGGGATGGCTACCATGGCAATAATGACCATGGCAATAGGCAGCCCAAAGTAAAACTGCACGAAGCGCATGCCATCGCCATAGCCCTGGCCAGGGGTAGAAAGAAAAGTAATGGCACTGGCTTGGGTAGCCATGATGCTGAGGCCAATGGTCCACCATTTTTGATCTTGGTTGGACAAAAAATAGCCGCGAAGGTCGCTTTGACCACGGCTGCGCCAGATGCCATAGGCAATGATGAGGGCCAGGGTGCCGCCCGTTACGAGCCAGTCGAGGGTAGTCATGGGAAGAATTGAAAAAGCGTGAAGAAGGGGAGATGAAGGTAGGTCAGGAAAAAGCTTGGCTAAACCAGTAAAATAAAAGAATCAGCACCGTGAGCTCACCCAAC
>CAZFPQ010000279.1:0-8996 GCA_964521065.1 uncultured Bacteroidia bacterium
TTAACTCCCTTAACTCCCTTAACTCCCTTAACTCCCTTAACTCCCTTAACTCCCATGAAACAACGACTCATCGGCCGATCTGAACTTAAGGTAAGTGTCATTGGCTTTGGTTGTATGTCTTTAGGAAAAGATCATTCCCAAAACCAGCGCATCATTCATAGGGCCTTTGACCTAGGAGTGAATTTCTTTGATACCGCTGACCTATATGACCAAGGATTCAATGAGGAGTCCGTTGGGAGGAGCTTAAAGGAGATTCGGCAGCAGGTAGTATTGGCTAGCAAAGTAGGCAATCAGTGGCGGGCTGATGGCTCAGGTTGGGATTGGAACCCACGTAAATCCTATATCAAAAAGGCCGTTCATCAAAGCCTTCGTCGCCTGCAAACGGACTATTTAGATCTTTATCAATTGCATGGGGGTACCCTCGATGACCCTACGGATGAGACCATTGAAGCTTTTGAAGAGTTAAAAGCCGAAGGTCTGATCCGGTATTATGGGATTTCGTCCATAAGGCCTAATGTGATACGGCGCTGGACCCAGGCTTCTGACCTGCAAAGTGTGATGACTCAATACAGCCTGCTAGATCGGCGTCCTGAAGAGGAGACTCTCGAGCACCTGGCCAATGCGGGAGTGGGAGTCATCGTAAGAGGAGCTCTTGCCAAAGGATTGTTGGTGAATAAAGCTCCTAAGGCCTATCTAGGCCATGATGAGGCAACTATCCAAAGCTTGCAAGAGCAATTGATCGATATGTCTGCGGACCAAAATTCCGCTACATTGGCCTTGCGCTACGCGATGAGTAAACCTGCGGTTTCCACCTTAGCAGTAGGTGCTAGCAGTCTGTCTCAGCTTGAAGAGAACGTAGAGGCTGGAAGCTTGGGGGCACTCAGTAAAGGGGAGCTTTCAGTCATGGAAAAGCTAACCCCTTTATTTTTCTACGAAAAACACCGTTAGTTGAGATCTAGATTGGGACTGAACTCACTCCCTCCGGGAAGGTCTTCGATGTGTGCCATGATGATGGCTTCTATCTTATCGAGGTTTTTGATATTTTTTCCTTTGTCCACAAAATTGACTTCGTATCGAGGCCTAGACGTCAGACTGATTTTTATGTGACCTGGAGCTAAGTTTTCAAAATAGACTTTGATTCTGCTTTGAGGGTCATCCCACCAGGGGGTGGTCCACTCCTGGTATCCAGCCATTCGGTTGAGTTGTTTGGGGTTCCATTTTTTGCGAAGTAATTCAGTCTCTAGGATCTCAAACAGTTCATCTTCATCTGCTTCAATGACCATTTCTCGGCTGCGTTCTACCTCAAGGTCACCCTTCTTGATCTTTCCCTTTCTAAGTTCCTTGACCGAAAAAATTTGCATCAAGGCAAGGCCGGTACCTACAGCCAAGGTGGGAAAAAGCGCTCGTGAAAATATTTCACCCAGTCCACTTCCGCCGGTGAAGACTGATTCGATGAAGTAGATCACCAGGTAAATCACGCCGATCAAAGCATAAATCCTGAGGAAATACTTTAAATAGTTTATGATTTTCATAAAAGCAGGCCTCTTGTCAATTCCTAGGTATAACCATGATGGAGACTGGGTGTTTTGCGTCTAAATCAGTCAGCTGTATGCCTCCCGATTCCTCTCCCTCTAATTCCCACTCGCAAGAGCGAACCTTTGCCAATGCTATAGGACCTGTTCCATCCTGCGGTAGGTGCCATAGGGTCATCCCTTCTCCTGGTGCATTGTAACTAAGGATATAAAGTCCGCGCGGAGTGTGGAGCATTTCTTCGTAGAAAAAATGGGTTTCCAGCTCCTCTAGGGCTGGAGCGAAGCGAAACCGGAAAAGAGCATAGACTTCTTCTGCCTGGTCGTAAAGGTCTAAATGAGTGGGAAACTCATTGCTATCCATGAGTGTCTGCACCCACATCTGGTACGGACCGATCTTACCGAGGGATTCCCACTCAGGAGGCTCTCCTTGGCTGCGGCCCAGTGCTTTTAGCCAATCTACCAGTAAAATCAAGGGACTTGCTACCAGGAGGGCAAAGTCTAGGGTGCCTTCTATAAGGTTACTGGAGGCCTCACCCAGTGGCCTAGAGTCAGGATTCGACTCCAACTCCCAAATGTCAAATTCCGGGGACAGTACCTCTAACAAGTAGCCTGACAAAGGATATAGAATAAAAGTATGGGGGTATAAAACTTGCCTAATGAGGAAATTGCGATTCGGATTCTACTTTGGCTTTGGGAGAAGCCTCGTATTTCTTAATGGCATAAAGGAAACCGTATGCCTCGCTTTTATCTCGGTTTGGATGCTTATGATGCATCTTGTGTGCACGGATGAGCCGGTTTACATAGGGATTTTTGCTAGAGAACCGAATTTTGACCCTGCGGTGGATGATGATGTCGTGGAAAATAAAGTAGAAAGTTCCATAGACCGCAATTCCTACCCCTACCCAGAGCAAAGGTGATCCATATTCCATTCCATAAATAACCAAACCCATAGAAATCAGCCCATAGAGGACAGAAACCACATCATTCCATTCCCACCAAGTAGGATTGTATCGATGGTGAGAACGATGAATAAACCATAAAGGACCGTGAAGTATATACCGATGCATAATCCAAGCCCACGCCTCCATGATGACGAAGGTTATGAGGACTATGCCCGCATTCATGAAAATATTAAACAACATGTCTTGTCAACTTATGGAATCCTAAATAGTTTCTCTAAAACTGATAACCTAGTCCTAAGCCAAAACTTAGCTGGGTACTTCGGTACACCCCCGAAAAGGCAGCTGCTGAAAAGGAGTCGGTACGATCCCCAGTGTATTCATACACCAAGCTGGCATCCAGTGACAAGCCTCCAATCAGTCTGAGTCCTAATCCCGTACTCAGTCCAATGGCCGTGGCGTCTGGCAATTCTGGAGAAAGGCGTAGACGAGGAATGGGAGAAGCATCATAATAAGCACCTGCCCTAATCTGCACCCGCTCGGAACTGCGGTATTCTCCTCCTACCCGGACAGTAAAGGTATTCCGATAAGCCCGTTCAGGGTACAGGGGAAGGTTGCGAATCGTTTCTGGGAATGCGTATGTCAAACTGTCCAATCGACTCCAGCCTACCCACTGGACTTCAAAGCTAAGCAATAGCTGTTCCTGAGGCTGATAGCTGAAGCCCAGGTTTATTTCTTTGGGCAGGGGAACTAGGGTGTAAAAAGCTTGGGCTGGGTATTGATCTTGAAGCGAGGAGGGAACGCTAAAACTGGCCCGACCACTATCAATAGGCAGGTCAATATGGTGTCGATAGGTTAATCCTAGAGCGGTATTTGAACTTGGCTTTAAGTAAATCCCAGCGCTAAAACCCAATCCAGCTCCAGTTCCGGTGAATTGGGCCGTCCCTTCACTGTCATTAGGGCCATCTACCGCTAGGGCTCTTCTGCTCAATAGGTTTCCCGCCGCATAGATCAGCCCAAACCCTAGGCCGAGTCTTTCATGTAATCGGTAGCTCAGGGTGCCTTGGATGTGAAGGGTGCTGATGGTGAATTCTTGAGAGATGAGCTTCCCGGCCCAGTCATCTGGCCAGCGGGTGGTTACACTGTAAGGGTTGGTGATACTTAGGCCTAGGGCCAAGCCTGCTAAGCGACCCCTTTTTGGTGCTTGCCAAGAACTATGCAAATAAATAGGGGATAGAATAACCGTATCTACTCTTACCAGAGTATCTTGACGATTTACCGGTCGAAAGCTGGTTAGTGGGCGGACCGCTGCTCCTCCAAATAAGATATTTGCCCTTCTAGGGACAAAACTCAGGGCTCCAGGATTGAAGTATCCAGCGCTGGCGTCAAGGGCCTGTCCCGTGGCAGCTAGCCCCATGCCTAGCTGGCGGTGACCCATCAGATACAGTTGAAAGCCGCCTGCTTGTATCATATGTGGAAAGCAAAGTGCTCCAAGCAGGATAGAGATGAAGAGGACAAGATGGCGCATGGATGAAGCGTGGACTTTTGGGGAGAATGATTGATTCAAATTAGAGAAAATCGCTCACATCCAACAAGGCCCTTTTTCCTACCTGATTTTGCAGGAACTATAAAAAAACCGGTTTTGAGCCAAAGATATTTGCAGAATTGCCCGTTTTTTTTGTCTAACTTGGCTTAGAGGCTGTTTAGGTTTTTCCTTTGCGGCCTAAACCTGTCTTTTTTGAGCCTGACTGCACCGATTTTCCTCGAAATAGCCTGCTATTCCTCCCCAAATCTGCTTGTCAGAACCAAAAAACCGGCGTTTGGACTCGAGACACCAAAATCCAAACAGCCTCTTAGACTAATTCTTTTAGGCAAATGAACCTAATTCTTCTTGATACAGTACTGTACACCATTATCACCATCACAGTCATTGTTTCGGTGCTATTGGTCGGTGCTTTGGTATACTTTGTGCCTTTAGGGCTCTGGATCACCGCTATCTTTTCTGGGGTTCGTATCAGTATTTTTCAGCTGATTGGAATGAGACTGAGACGGGTAAAACCCAGTGTCATCGTCGATGAGCTTATCAAATCCAAGAAGGGCGAATTGCCAGACGTTACCTTTAACAAACTTGAGACTCACTACCTTGCTAAAGGAAATGTCAACCGAGTAATCGATGCCCTCATCTCGGCTAAAAACGCACATATTCCCCTGTCTTTTGACGATGCGGCGGCCATTGATCTAGCTGGTCGAGATGTGCTCCAAGCGGTTCGGGATTCTGTAAATACGAAGGTTATTGATTCTCCCGTCATTGAAGCGGTAGCTAAAGATGGGGTCCAGTTACTCGTCAAAGCTCGTATTACGGTCCGCGCAGTTTTAGAAAAATTGGTAGGAGGTGCTGCTGAGGATACTGTTTTGGCGAGGGTAGGCCAAGGCATTGTGGCTGCGATTGGCTCTGCTGAGACCCATGAGGTGATCTTGGCTGATCCGGGAGTAATCTCAGAGCGCATTACTACCGAAGGTTTGACGGCAGGTACCGCTTTTGAAGTCCTGTCCATCGATATTGCTGATATTGATATTGGGAAAAGCATTGGGGCTGAATTAAAGGCTGAAGAGGCGGAAGCGGAGCTGAAGGTAGCTCGGGCCAAGGCCGAAGAAAAACGCGCCGAAGCAGCTGCGGAGGAGCAGTACTTCCGAGCTCGGGTTCAGGAGATGCGTGCCAAGTTAATTGAAGCGGAGGCCCAGGTGCCTATGGCCATGGCTAAGGCCCTGATCAGTGGAAATTTGGGTATTATGGACTACCATCGACTGCAAAATGTGGAGGCAGATACGCGCATGCGCAGGTCTTTTGCAGACTTAGAGGATGATTCAAGTGATCTTGATGATGATGAAAACCGCTAAACTTTAGGGGGTAGGCACCTAGAAAATATAGGCTTCTTAGCCGTTCAAGTCTTGCCATAACAAATAATAGCCGCTCGATTAGAGCGGCTATTATTTGTTATGATACAACTGAGAAAGGAGATGGAAATTTTATCCAGACATAAGCGGCTAGTGGACATAAGAAATTGGGGTACGTAGATAAAGGTTATGATACGAATTGGAGTTGCAACAATTACCTTCACCCTAGCTCCTTGCCCTACTTAACTTTTCCATTGACCTTCTGCTTAATTCAAGTCATAAAACCTCAGCTTCTCATGGTCCCGAAGCCCCACTAAGCCTTTTCCTTCTCCTTCTTGTCTTTCTTCTCGTCCTTAGCGGCTGTTTTAGCTGCTTCCTTGGCTTCTTCGTGGGCAGGAAGGATGCCTTTGGCCTGGAGAACCTTGGTTTCAATCTCTTCCATTAATTCGGGATTATCCTCTAGGATAGATTTAACCTTGTCGCGGCCTTGGCCGATCTTGTCTCCGCCATAGCTAAACCAACTTCCTGCCTTTTGTACGACATCTAGCTCCACCGCTAGGTCAAGCACCTCACCGGAGCGAGATACGCCTTTGCCAAACATGATGTCAAATTCTGCAATACGGAAGGGCGGAGAAACCTTGTTTTTAACCACTTTCACCTTGACTCGGTTACCAATGCTCTCAGTTCCATCCTTGATTTGTGCCATACGGCGAATGTCCAAACGGACGGATGAGTAAAACTTCAAAGCATTACCACCAGTAGTGGTCTCGGGGTTGCCAAACATGACCCCAATTTTCTCCCTTAATTGGTTGATGAAAATACAGACACAGTTGGTCTTAGATATGGCAGCCGTAAGCTTACGCAAAGCCTGAGACATCAAACGGGCTTGAAGTCCCATTTTGCTGTCTCCCATTTCACCTTCAATTTCCGCCTTGGGAGTAAGGGCCGCTACTGAGTCCACTACAACTATGTCAATGGCGCCAGATCGGATGAAATATTCCGTGATTTCAAGAGCCTGCTCACCATAGTCTGGTTGAGAAACATATAGGTTCTCGGTGTCGATGCCTAACTTCTCCGCATAGTGGCGATCAAAGGCATGTTCAGCGTCTACAAAGGCAGCCAGCCCACCTAGCTTTTGCGCTTCAGCGATCATATGCATGGCCAGGGTAGTCTTACCAGAAGATTCGGGTCCGTAAATCTCTACGATTCGACCGCGAGGCACCCCGCCAATACCTAGGGCAACATCTAGGCCTAGAGAGCCAGTAGATAGGGCGGGTACATCTACAACTGCTTCATCACTGAGTTTCATGACGATGCCTTTGCCGTAGGTCTTCTCCAGCTTGTCTACCGTCATCTGGAGTGACTTGAGTTTTTCGGTTCTTATGTCCTTTGCCATTTTATCGGTGCGTTTGTCGTGAAAAGTCGTTTAAAAGAGAATCAAGTATCATTCATGGTTTTATAGAGGTATCCATGACTTTTACATCCAGGATACGTATAGCTTTTTGGGGGCGATTATAGTCGTCGATGGCCGTTTGATTAATTTGATTGACCACATCCATTCCTTCTATCACCTCGCCAAACACAGTATAGTTAAAATCAAGCCAAGGGGCTCCGCCAGACTCTAGGTAGGTTTTTCTTACTTCAGCAGGATAGTACCACTCCTCAAAGTTCAAGGCCGTTTGGTAGGAGTCGAAGTCCCCTTCATACCTTCCTTCGGCAATGGCCTTCTGATAAGCTTGGTATATGCGACCTCGAACCATCCCCGTGTAAACCACCTCCATGCTGTCGATAAGCTCCCTAGGCTGCGCTTCCCCTTCTGATACAATGTAAAACTGGCTGCCAGCTGAGCGCTTTTCAGGGTTTTTGTCATCAGGCTGTCTTGCCGCACCTATTTTACCTGGAGTGTGAATACTTTGAGGACCCATTTCTCCAGGTAGATCATACCCAGGACCATCATCTAGACTGGTATCTACCGCTGGGTAAGATAGCCTGGTGCGAGGATCGCCTACTTGAATCATGAATTCGTAGATAACCCGATGGAACGCTAGGCTATCAAAAAAATCTTCTTTAGCTAACTTCAAAAAGTTGTCCCGATGAATGGGGGTGTGGTCGTACAATTCTATGGCGACTTCTCCCAAATCTGTAACAATGATCGCATCAATGCGGGCTAAATCTTCTTCTGATGGGGAAGTAGAACCACAAGCCATTAGGCTTATTAAGATGCTGATGATTGATAGTGAGACAATGAATTTCATTTGAGTGAGTTCCTGACCTAATTGATTAGCAAATTAAGTGAGGAAGTGCTTATTTCCAACTATTTTGGCTAATATCTCAAAAAATTAGCAAACGTGTGACACAAAATGACACTATGTCTTTTGAAGCGGTTCTGGATTTGGTGTTTGCTTGCCAAAAGTAGGGCTTTTGGGTTCTGACGAAGAGTTTTCCCGAGAGATAGCGAATTATTTTGAGGAAAAATGATGCACTCAGGCTCCTAATTGAGCCCCTTAATCCAAAGTACTCGTGGCGAAAAAAAGTGTAACCCCTGAAGGAAAATCCCAACGGCCTATTGGGCTTGCTTTGAATAGGGCAAAAAGGAGTTATGCATCCAAATCATCTTCCCGCTCAATCATCAAAATAGCGTTTTGGGGGACGATGTAATACTTCTGACTTTGGTAGAGGACTTCATAACCTTCTTTTTGAATAAAGATAGCCAAGTCACCAGGCCGCACTTGAAGCGGAAGATACTTGACAGGATCTTCTTGCTTCCAGGCCTCAAGTTCTCCATTGGGATTAGGGATGGGGTAGCCTGGACCAACTTTCATGACGTAGCCACTCTGTATTTTCTCCTTTTCTCTGACTCCAGGGGGAAGGAAAAGACCACTGGCAGTTTTTTCATCTTGTTCTCGGGGTCGGATCAAAACCCGGTCGCCAATGATCATTAGTTTATTTAAAGAAGGCTGCATGGCATGTATGGATCAGGCTATTGTTTGGACACAGTAAGTTTTCAAGCGGCAATTTAGGATAAATGAATCGATGCTTCCTTATGTTTAATTATCTAGCTCAACTTAAACCAGATCAGATTTGCTGTTGATACCTTGAATAAAAGCTTTCATTCTACCTGCTAACTCGTTCGTTCCCTATAAAAAGCTAGTATGCCTACTCTGGATTAGCTGCCCAGGAAGCGATTATTAGGGTAGTAGCAATGTTCCATTTTAACGTGGTTTAAACGCTAATTCGAAACTTAAATTAAGTAAAGTTAATGACCTGGGTGCTGTTGTATAAACAAAACAAGCGTATTTAGAATTTTTTTCCACGGTACTTGGATTTTTCCTTCGGGATTGAGACTTTTGTTTATGTAAAGAAATTGTAAAGAAAACGTTTCCTTACGGAATCAAAGATATTGTGTTTTCATGGTTGTGCTGTAGGGACGGCTCGGTTTCGAGTCGTTCCCTATTTTTTTATGCTCCAAACCAAACCATACCTTCAGGTTGCTAATTTCCCAAATGGGGAAATAATATATAGAAGGTGCAGCGCTTTAGATTCTTCCTGCGTTTTAGGGGAAATTAAATGGTTAGGGAGCAGTCAAAAATCAACTATGCACTTTTGCTTGATCTTTCATACCATCTCAGCGTCAGAAAAAACTCGATTGGCCCGCCAAACTCGATTTTTT
>CAZFPQ010000280.1:0-8968 GCA_964521065.1 uncultured Bacteroidia bacterium
CCAAAAAATCCAGCGTTTGGGCTCGAAACACCAAAACCCAAACAGCCTCTTACTTGGGAAGGTAATACAAATGGCAACCTAAAGGAAGATTCTTGTTTAAAATTGATAAGTACCTCCCCTATTCACCGATCAGTACATAAATTCGTCCAAACAAACATCCATTTAGCCCAATGAGTCATATTTTCTCAATTGGTAAATAGAAAATCAGAGTCCTACGTAATAAAACAAGTGTGGCTTCCAACTTTTAAGTTGGTGAGCCCTCTTTGGTAAGCTAACTTACCGCGAAATTTTTTATCAATTCAAACACAAACCTATGTCTAAGTCTTTTGGCTTTCGAATGATACTTCTCATGGGATTGGTTGCCATCTTGGCCGCCAGTACTAATCCTGACCAAAAAAAGATCACCTTGTCTCTCAATTTAGAGAAGGGAGACAGCTATCAAATTGAAATGATGGCTAACCAAGATATCAATCAGGTGATCATGGGTATGGAAAATAATATTCAACAAACCCAAGGCTATATTTACACCTATGATGTCAAGGACGTAGTAGACGGAGACTTTCAGATAGAAGTCACCTATGACGCCATCATCTTTAACCAAAGCGCCCAGGGGATGACTACCGAATATGACTCTCGTGATACAGCCGCTGACGTACCTCCTACTGCGCAAGGGTTTGCTGGCTTGGTAGGGCAATCCTTCATGATGACCATGACACCTAAAGGTGGGGTCACCGAAATCAGTGGGATGGATGAGATGATCGACAACATGATAGATCAAATGGAAGTTCCAGGCCTACCCAAAGAGCAGCTCCGGACCCAACTAAAAACCCAACTAGGGAATGAGAGCATGAAAGGGAACATGGCACAAATGGTAGCCGCTTATCCTGAAGAGCCAGTAAAGGTCGGTGATACCTGGACCAACCAGTCGCAAGTACGAACCACCATGACCATGGTAAACGAAACCACCTATACCCTCAACAAGGTAGAAGATGGCAAAGCATTCATCGGTGTAGAGGGAACCATCGTTACCGACCCAGAAGGCGATCCAATGGAAATGATGGGAATGAGTATGAGTTTTGCCTTAGAGGGAACCCAAAAAGGCACCTTGGTATTGGATATTGCCTCTGGAATGACCCTTGAATCCAACATCAATCAACTAATCAGCGGAGACGTAAGCATGAGTGGAGGACAACTGGGGGATCAAGGCATGGAATTCCCTATGAGCATTGAGTCTACCAACACCATCAAGCAGCAATAGCAATCCTATATAAAAGCCAGGGAACTTTGTCTCTGGCTACTCTTTTTCCAGATTAACCATTATCGCCACCCAATATGAATCTCGAAAGACTGATGCTAATCATTGCCGGCTTGGCAGGAGTTGGGGCCTTCTTTCTCCCCTTTCTAAACATAGAACAGAGTTTCCTCGGGATAAAACTAGTAGAATCTAGTATAAGTGGCTACAGCTATACCCTAGCTTGGCTGGATTACTTTGATCTGTATAAATCCGAACTAGGAGGTCAAATGCTTGAGGCTTTGACTCAACTCTGGGAAAATGCTTCTGAAATTAAGGCCAAAGCCCAATTAGCTGGCATCTTTCTCATCATTACCGCTCCTGTAATCTATGCCCTTTATTCCCTGGGTTACTTAATCAAAGGCTTAATCGGCAAATCATTTAAGCGAGGCATTTGGTTCAATCTCTTATTTATGCCTGCGGCCTGGGGCATTCTCTACTGGATCTCCAAAGATTATAGCACACAGATCCTAGGGCAAGAAGTGGGTCTTGATCTCAACTTTTTCTCTATGGCTGGTCCAGGATATTGGCTAGCGTTTGCAGCAGTGTTCATCGCTGGATTTTCCTTGCTTTTTGAAAAGAAATCCAGCTAAGTTTTTTTAGTCTCAAAAAATGGAGCGCCTTTTGCCCGTGGCTGATTAACTTGCCGCGCAAAAGGCTGCTTCTATGGCTAGACTTCAAGAAAATGTCTCTCTTAAGCCCTTCAACACTTTCGGCTTAGACCTCAACGCTCGATGGTTTTTCGAGGTACAGTCTCCTGAAGCTGCCCTTGAATTCCTTATGGACAACCAAGAAGCAGGTCGTCCTGTATTGATTTTAGGAGGGGGAAGCAATGTCTTATTTCGAAAAGACTTTCCTGGTTTAATTCTCTACAACCAAATCAAGGGGTATCAGGTGGTCAAAGAGGATGACGATTACGTCTGGCTGAAAGTTGGCGCAGGCGAAAATTGGCATCAGCTGGTCTTATACACCTTGCGCCAAAACTGGGGAGGCCTAGAAAATTTGTCTTTGATTCCTGGTTCTGTGGGGGCTGCTCCCATTCAGAACATTGGTGCCTATGGAGCGGAACAAAAGGACGTTTTCTGGGAACTGGATGCTCTCCACTTATCGACCGGGTCCTTCCACCATTTCACCAAGGAAGAATGCCAGTTTGGCTATCGAGACAGCATATTTAAGCGACAGGCAAAGAATTCTTATCTGATTTGCGCAGTTACTTTTCGCCTGGATAAAAAGCCGATCCTCAACACCAGTTATGGAGCCATAGAAAGAGAACTGCAAGACTTAGGCCTGGAACCGAATATTCAAAACATCAGTCAAGCAGTCATCAATATTAGATCCAGGAAGTTGCCCGATCCCACCCAAATTGGCAACTCAGGGAGTTTCTTCAAAAACCCAGTAATCACTCAAGTCCAATTTCAGCACCTGGCCAAAACCTATCCAGAAGTTCCTCATTACCCTCAAAAAAACGGCGGGGTAAAGGTTCCTGCTGGTTGGCTGATCGAAAAATGTGGTTGGAAAGGCTATCGTTCTGGTAACTTTGGGGTTCACCAGCACCAAGCATTGGTCCTGGTCAATCATGGTGGCGCTACAGGAGAAGAAATATTCCAGCTGTCCGAAAAAATCATGCAGGATGTCCAGACTCGGTTCAATATTGTCCTAGAGCGTGAAGTAAATGTAATCGGTTAAAGAAGTAGATTTTACCATCCCCGTAGCTAATTCCCCCCATCCAGCCCTAGATTCTGGCGGTTTGCTCTAAACATCTCGTTTCAGGCTTGATCATTGCGGAAGCATGGTACCTGCTAGTGTAATTTCTTTAACCCGTATTGGTTCATACAAAAACCTAATAATCCGAGGTGTCGGGTTTAGAGAGATGGCATTGGTAGGAGGATTTCACTTTTGCTCAAAACCACCTTCTCTCAATGGCAGTATCCTCATCGGTTCAAACCAAACAAGTGGCAGGAAAATCTAATCAAGATCCTCTTCCCTCCCTGCCTCCCTCACCACAAGTGAGCAGCAAGAGGCAGGTTTGTCATGCATGTGGCATCAGCGCGCCTAATATTGGGGAACGCTGCAGCGAATGTGATAGCATTTTGCCAGAGATCACCCAGCTTAAAACTGAGTTGGTAAAGGCAGGTAAAAGCCATCATATCAAAGTGAGTTGGAAAGTTCTGCATAGTGACGAGATATCCCTAAACTCACAATATCATCATTTAGATGCTGAAGGAGAGCTGGTCATCGACCCCAAAGGCCAAGGTTTATATACCATAGAGCTAAATGCCTATCAAGGCAGCGGGCAAGCTACCCATCAAGTACAGGTCGCACTCAGGCTTCCTGCCATTTTAGGATTCCAGACCGATGACAGCACCATCTCCCTAGACTACCCGACTATTTTTAGTTGGAACGTACAAGATGCTGAATTTCTAGAAATTGATCGTGGAATTGGAGAGGTGACGGGTTTAAGTTTCCTTGAAAAACAGCTCAGAGAGCCGGGAAAGTACTTACTAACTGCCTCCAACTCTTTAGGCAGTGTCCAAGCACAGGTTGAGTTAGCTCTTCCCTTGCCACAGATCCATAACTTTTTTTCAAGCAGCTATGCCATCAAGCTCGGGCTAAGCAACACCTTGTTTTGGGAGACCAGTGATGCAGAAGAGCTTTGGTTAGAACCGGGACATGTTGATGTAAAGGATCACAATAGATGGGAAGTAGAGCCCGATCAAACTACCACCTATGAGTTGATTGCAAAAAATGCATCTGGTCAAACTCAGCAAAGCCTTGGCCTCACCCTTCCTCCCCCTCAAATCTTGTACTTCGGGGGAGATGAGATATCAACTGAAGGAGAAAAAGTATATCTAGAATGGGACGTCCAAAATGCCCATACTGTACTATTGAGCCATGATATAGGCGAGGTTCCCCCATGTGGTGAGATGAATTTCCGTCCTAGAGAGCCTTACACCCATCTGAAGTTGACCGCCACCGGTCATTCCGGCACGGCTTATGCAGAATTCACCGTGGTTAGATTTCCCATCCCCCTCGAGATGGAGGACATAGATTCTCAGTTTAACAAAATGATCGCCATGGCATCCAAATTACCCTCCGCCCAGGAAAAAGGCTTGGAACCCAACGATTTACCCAAGGTAAAACCGGTTTCTTCCCCTCCTGTTTCCCCCCATGAATTGGAAGATCCTGTTTTCCAACGGATACAAGACCTAGAATTAGGGCCCAGACTAGTTCAGCTCGAAAAAGCAAAAGTACGAATTGAGTTACGCACTGGCCTGAGTAAAATTAAAGCACTCATTAAGCAAAAGCTTGGTCGGGGCTAAGTCATTCCACTTCCTTATTCCATTAACCTACACTCACCTTCATGGATCCATATCTTAGCTACGACGAGTCTCGTGAAAAGCCCGGCACTATCAAAAGGTTCTTTTTTGCCTGTGCGGGAGCCTACCTTCGCCTATTGGAGGAGACCCCGTCTGAGCATAGCAAGTACGTGGGAATTGGCGCGACCATATTTCTCACAGCCTGTTTGGCCGTCATCAGTGGTACCTTTGCCGTGTTTACCCTCGTACCCAACCTATTCGTAGCTATTCCCGCAGGCATTTTGTGGGGAGCCTTGATATTTAACCTTGACCGCTACATCGTCTCCTCTATTCGGAAAGAAGGCAGGTTTTGGTATGAGTTTGGCCTGGCTCTACCCCGAATTGCTTTGGCCATTTTGATCTCCCTGGTCATCACCAAGCCTATTGAGGTCGAATTGTTTAGCAATCAAATTGGTTCGGAATTGTTTGCCTACGTCACCGATCTAGAAAAAGAGGCAACCTTAAACCTTGACCAGAAGCTGGGGATTGATTCTTTGAACCATGAAATCGCCGCCATCGATAGCCTGCGCCAGGTGTATAAAGAACAAAAAACAGGGCGCCCTCAATCCTTTGACTTCGAGGAAATATCTACGGAATATCAGAGTGTCAAACGCCGATACGATAGCCTTAGTCGTGTTTATAACCCCAGAATTCAAGCTAATCAAGCAGCATTAAACAATCTTTGGAAAAACTATAGTCAGAAGGTCGTCGATACGGATGCCAATGGAAACGAAACCATTCGCTATGTTTTGCCAGCCGCCCAGCAAAGTCGAAGCAACAGCCTTTACCGGAGTAATCAAGCCCTAAAAAAGGAGTTGGCTAGTGCTGAAACACTGATGCTAGAAGCTGAGGAGCAACGCAAGGGTGCCAGAGAAGAGTTTTCAGCAGGGGTACAGGAGGAATTGACCATGCTGGCCGAGAGGAGAGAAAACCTAGTCGCCTTGAGAAAGGAAAAAGAAGAGCTCCGCAAGGAAGAATTGCCTTCAGCCATGGAGAAAGCAAGGAACTATGGAGTTGGTTTTCCTGCCAAAATCCAGGCACTAGAAAGATTAAAAGAAAAAGACAGTGCTATGTGGTGGATGAGCAACTTGATCGTGGCCCTCTTCATGATGCTAGAAACTTCTCCTGTATTTGTTAAGCTGATCACGAAGCGTGGGCCATATGATTATTTGTTAAGTCGAATAGAGCATCATCGCAAAATCGAATCCTTACGCGAGATTTCTGAAATGAATTATGACCTAAACGCAACCATGCGCTTGCGCAGCCGCCAGCATGCCTCTCAATATATGAACGGTACCCATCGAGAGGAGGAAGTATTCTCGGATAACTAAAAATTCAGCTAAGAATATTTATGATAAATGAGGAGGCCTAAATGGCTTGCTCATTTTTTCTTTTGCCGATGATATGGAAGTTGATAAATCTATTGCTAACCCCAGGAATTACCTACGGGAAATGCGGCGATTAAACAGCCCCATTAAAGCTTGGATATAGGATTCTTGGGTATTGATACTCAGAAAATCCGCACCCGAACGAAGGAAGGTTTCACGTGTTTGCGTTAAGTTTTCGGCATACCATTTTGCATAAGCCAGGCGCGTTTGGGCTTGCGCCGTATCTACCCAAGCCGTCTGCCCACTTTCAGCGTCTTCCACCCGCACCAAGCCCAGATTCGGGAGTTCCTGTTCACGCTTGTCATAAAGATGCAATCCCACCACATCGTGCCGTCGCTTAACAATGCTCAACGCATCCTGGTAAGAAGGGCCTTCATTCATGAAGTCGGAAAGGATGAATACGATGCTTCGTTTTTTCAACATATTGGACAGATGCCTCAACACATCATTCAAATCGGTACCACTCCCTTTCGGCTCCGTATCGATGAGTTCTCTTATGATTCTCAAGATATGATTTCGCCCCTTTTTAGGAGGAATGTATTTCTCTGTTTGATCGCTGAACAACAGGGTCCCGACTTTATCATTGTTCTGAGTGGCAGAAAAGGATAAGACAGCACTGATCTCTGCCATCAGTTCCTGTTTCATCTGGGCAATACCTTCTCGGTTTACCTGTGTCCCAAATGCAGTCGAAGGACTGATATCCACGAGTAGCATAACCGTCAACTCCCGCTCCTCCTCAAACACCTTGATAAAAGGTTCCTCAAACCTTGCGGTCACGTTCCAATCAATGTTGCGGACATCATCTCCAAACTGGTAATTCCGTACTTCACTGAATGACATTCCCCTGCCTTTAAAGGCACTATGGTAGCCCCCCGAAAAAATTTGGTTAGAGAGCCCTTTGGTTTTGATTTCAATTTTCCGAACCCGCTTGAGAAGTTCCTGGGTACGATCGCTGCTTTGGAGTGAGGACATAGATGGCTCAATTTGGTGGGTTAAAAGTAAGTTCTGGCTGGCTTAAGCCCTAAATGGATGATAACTTTAACGTTTCGTTATGATCCGAGGCCAGATCAAATAGATTTTTCCATTCCGATGCGCAAACTTTCTGTAGAAGAGATGGGACGGCTAGGTCCCGAGGAGTATCAAACGGTCCCTAAACGCCCTTTGGTAGTGGTTCTAGACAATGTGCGCTCCATGCATAATGTTGGCAGCGTATTCAGAAGCGCGGATGCCTTCAGATTAGAAAAAATTTACCTATGCGGGATCACCCCTACCCCACCCCATAGAGAGATACGCAAAACCGCTATTGGAGCAGAATCCACGGTGGAGTGGGAACATCGAAGTGACATTTCGGAATTGTTGACTGAGTTAATATCTCAAGGGTATGAGGTACTAGCTATAGAACAGGCAACCCCGAGTACAAATTTGGTTGACTTCTCTGTCAAGGGAGATCAGAAATATGCCGTGATCCTAGGGCATGAGATAAACGGTGTAAGTGAGGAAGCCATGGCTTTGGCATCAAGGGCTCTGGAGATTCCTCAATATGGGACCAAACATAGCCTTAACGTCTCCGTGACGGCGGGGATCGTGTTCTACCAATTGAGTAAGCAGTTAGGGCTTTGAGCTATTTTCCGGATCAATCAAATGAACAAAGGCATTTCTTTCTTGTAAAAGAGGCACCAAGTCCTTGCGAATTGCCACCCCATAAATGTATTCACCAGGGAAATATAAGTATTCATCCTTGAAGTAGCTTGCTTGGGTGATTTTGTTGATCAGAACAATGTATACCGGATATGGCATCCATATAATCTCAGGTCTTTCTTGCTCTAGAATGATGGGGATTTGCGCTCCCCCCGACCGTAGCCTGATGTCATGCAATCCTGTTAGGTCTACGATGTCGTATTGAGGCAGTAAGGCGCCGAAATAGCCATGTTCTCCTGCTGCTAGCAAGATGGTGTCAGGGAGCTTGCCAATTTCATTTCTAAGCTTTTCTCCGGCGGTATACAAGTTATCTGAGTCAAATGGCACCAGAAACTCTCTTCCATCGGGCATATTGACCACCGATCTTTTTAGCAACAGGCCTTCTTGGATAAGTATCAAAGAGGGCATAACTCCGGTAAACCATCCGATCACTCCCACCATTAACAAAAGCTTAGGTTGAAGATGCATCTTCCAATCTTGCAACTTGGCTTGCCTAATCCCTAAGGCAACACCAAGCAATACGTGGGGCAGGAATGGAACATAATAGCGGGCCTTAGGCCCCATGATTTGGACCGTGTTTAACGATAAAATTAGGGTCAACAAAAGTGGAACCCCCACCGCAAAATATATAGGCCCCTGTCTTGCACCTTTTATGAAGAAAGCTACTGCTAGTATCAGGAATGGCAACAGCATTAGACCAAACTGTTGAATGTACAAGGCAGGTATATTGCCATGATAGCCCGTAAATCCTTCATAATAGTCAAACTGCTTTACGTAAAGTGGTAATGGAATGGGATCCCCAAAATATTGCCATTTCAACACCAAGTCGATCCAAAAAGGAATAGAAAGGAGTAGGTATAGGAGAAATAGATTAGGCCATTCCCATCTATAGTGCAAACCCAATAAGAGTGCAGGAAAAAGCAAGATAAAAAAGCCGTGATCCATCCGGACCAACCAGCTTCCGTAAGCAACGGCAATGAATAAGAGTCTATTCCGAACAGTGTTCTCCTCACCTAGCTGTATGGTAGCCCAGCAAAATAGGACATTAACGAAAATGGCCAAGCTAGTATCCATCCCCGTGGTTCCATGGAAAGTCCAATAGTGTCCCGATAGAGCAATGCAGCAAAAGGCGTAGATGAAACTCCGTTGAATGGTCCATTTAGGGCTGATCAGGCGATAGGAAATCTCAGAGATGCTAAAGGTTGCCAGCCCCAAAAAGAGAAGAGAACTATAGC
>CAZFPQ010000281.1:0-8825 GCA_964521065.1 uncultured Bacteroidia bacterium
CTCTTTAATTCCTGAGCAATGATATATTGGATAACTTTCCCTTAGGTCTGTGAGATTAAAATATGCCCTAAGCCTATATTCGTTCGCTTCCTTGATGTACGTTCCATATCGAAGTCCATCGGTTACGATGAGTCGTTTACAGTTCTGCTTTCCCTGTGCGTAGCCCTGAGCCTGGCTTTTTGCTGTAAGGCAGGAGTTTCCCTTCTTCTTGGCCTCAACGACTACGGCGAGATTCTCATCACTGCGAGGCAGTTGATCAAACAGCGCTAAATCTACCTTGTGCCATTCAACCGCCATTTTCTGGGGAGTCCATCCAAGAGCGCGTAAAATAGGAACCACAAGATAGGCCACAGTCTCAAACTCTGAGGGTGGCTCCTGCCCATTGTACCATCTGGCAATACGGCGTAGTTCATCGAACTCTCTGGTGAGGTTCTCAATCGAGTTACTGGAGGTTCCCTGCTCGAAGAGATATTCTGCAATCTCTTCCTGCTCGATGGAACGCCCAACCTCCGGTAGCTCTGCGAGTGTTCGTTGATAGGCTTCTGAAGGTATTTTGAGCTGCCCTAGCCAGTTGTTGATCTCATCAGATTGGATTTGCTGAGTGGTATCCCCTTGCTTCAGGGTATAGGTAGGAAAGGTCTGATACCCTTTCCAGAGCCATCGAACACGCCTGACATGCTGTAAATCCCAGCCATCAACATCGCAAAAGCTCTCCAACCACTCATAATCTCCTACAACCTCACCAACACCGAGAACGATATTAGTTCCTAATCGCAAAAGAACAATATCACCCGGCTTCATATCCTGAGCGAATCTCCGGAGATCGGTAATTTTCCTAGAACTAATCCAACTCCAACTTTGTAAGATGGGAACACAATCGGGATACTTCCCGGCTGAGCCAGGCCCGTTGAGAATCACATCCCAATCCATGCAGACCTGCGAGTAGTTCCGGTCAGTATCGCCACAAGCCTGTTGCCAAATTCTTTTATTCTGTATGTTCATGGACTGCTCGCTGTATTTATAATGCTAGTATCCTAACTTCTCGATAGGATACTAGCATATCTTCGATGAAGTCAGCACTGATAAGATTTCAGGTGATCAACCGCTCGCTGTGCGTTAGCGGCTGCCCGAAAGATAGCACGTTTATCTTTTTTCAGCACGGTCAGCCAGGACTCGATATAAGCTGAGTGGTCTTCCCGAACTTCGGGCGTGATCCCTAACTCGGCACAGAGGAAGGCAGAACCCAGTTCGGCCACTAGCTCTTCCTGGGCGTAACCTTCATCGCCCCAACGCTTGCGGCCGAAGTCGCGGTTCAGGCGAGACTCGTGGCGCGTCCAGTGAGTCATCTCATGAGCAAGGGTCGCATAGTAATCCTCAGCTTCTGCGAAGCATTCCAGATAAGGCATTTGTACAAAGTCTGAACTGATATTGTAGTAGGCTCGGTCTCCACCATTGCGGATGGTAGCACCCGTTGCTGCGAAGAACGCTTCCAGGGTTTCATCCCGGCAAATATCTGGATTAACAGACTCAGGTACCTGATAGAAGGACTCTGGGAGGCCATCGATCTGCTCGACATTGAAGACGGTGTATTGCTTTAAGTAGGGAATCGCGATGTCAAGTTCATCACCATTGGGGCCAGTTTCGGTTTTCAACATCTTATTGGCATAGATCACCATCTCACCGCGAGAGCCTTTGGCGACATGGCCACCAAGCTGCTTGGCTTGGTGGAAGGTCATCCATTGGTTGGCGGTAAAGCCTCGTGCAACGGAAGCTGCCCATAGAAGGATGATGTTCAATCCCTGATAGGATTCACCCGTGTAGCGTACAGGTTTGGTGATACGATTGGCCAGGCGGTCTGCGCTCCAGGGTTTCATCCAGGTTCTTTCTCCCTGCTCTAAATCTGTAATGATCTTCTGCGTTACGCGGGTATAAATGTCTTGCTTCTTCTCCATCTGTCATCTCCTTAGTTTGCGTTACTTCCCTTGTCGGGACGCAAGTGGAGAGGCCGGACTTATCACTCAGCGAGTGCATGTCCCACACGGGAGCGCTAAGCGAATGGAGCGGGCAGGGCATTGCAGTCGATGAATGTCCGGCAGGCTAGCGTCCCTCTGGCTGACAAGGGAGACGCAAAGCGGAGAGAGGTAGGAGGGAGTAGATGAGAGTTATTCCCCCTTAGCTGTATATCTTCAATCAAGTAGGTGAAAGTAGATGAAAAGAATAAGCCATTGGACATCCAGAGTAATACTATGTATGTATTTTTCATCACTTTGGATTTACCCTCCAATCATGGGGAATCATCTAGAAACGGAAAAATTGCTATATATTGGGCTTGCTAAAACCCAATAGACCTGAGAGCTATATGCACATGGATGGAAAATCACTCGACATTGCAGATGACAAGAAACAGCAGCTCAAGCAGTTGTTTCCCGAAATATTCTCTGAAGATAAGATCGATTTTGAAAAGCTGAAGCTCATTTTGGGAGAGGATGCCGCGGTAGATTCAGAGCATTATGAGCTAAGCTGGGCAGGTAAGTATGATGCCTTCAAAGAGATTCAGAAACAGACCACGGCAACGCTGATCCCGGATCGTGAAGGCAGTGTGAATTTTGATACCTCAGAGAACATCTTTATCGAAGGGGAAAACCTGGAGGTGCTTCGCGTCCTACAAAAGTCTTACTATGGCAAGATTAAACTAATCTATATTGACCCACCCTATAATACTGGTGGCGATCATTTTGTTTATCCAGATGATTTTTCGGAGCGGATGGAGGAATATCAAAAAAGGAGTGGTATAAAGGATGAGAAGGGATTTTTAAATAAGCAAGACTTATGGACTATCAACTCTAAAGAAAATGGTCAATTTCATTCTGTTTGGCTTTCAATGATGTACCCTCGGTTATTCTTAGCTAGAAACCTTTTAAAAGAGGATGGAGTACTGGTATGCCATATAGATGAAAATGAGATATTTAATCTACAACATTTGTTAGATAGTGTCTTTGGTACTGAAAACAATGTGGGGCTGATAGTTTGGGATAAGAAGAATCCCAAAGGTGATTCCACTAAAATTGCAGTTCAGCATGAGTACTTACTAGTTTATGCAAAAAACATTGAAGTTCTAAAAGAGCGTCAACCTTTGAAAAGGCCTAAAACGAATGCTGAGAGGATGTTATCAAAGGCGAAATCCCTTTTCTCAAAGATGGGGAGTAAGTATTTGCCGGATGATCTATCGAGTGCCATAAAAAAGCACAACCTAGACTTAAATAAAAAGGAATTCGAGGTCCACTATGGACTAGACAAAATTAATCAAGAGTATAGGGATTGGTTGAAACAACAAAATGTTTCTGGTGGGGAAGCCGCATACAAATACATTGATGAGGAAGGTGATGTTTACCGTACTGTATCAATGGCCTGGCCCAACAAGAAAAAAGCACCAGATGACTATTTCATCCCCCTTATCCATCCAGTAACCAATAAACCATGCCCCATTCCAGAGCGTGGTTGGAGAAATCCGTCTTCTACAATGAAAGAACTATTGGATAAAGGCCTAATAGTTTTTGGCGAAGACGAATCAAAGCAGCCGGAGCGTAAGTATCTCTTGAAGGAAAACATGGTAGAAAATATTCCTTCAGTACTTCCTTTTGGGGGGAGTGACGATGCTTTATTGAGAGAACTAGACATCCCATTTGAAAACCCAAAACCCACAAAGTTTGCAAAGAGCATTCTGAAATATTTTTTAGGCGAAGAAGATGAGATCATTCTTGACTTTTTTGCTGGCTCAGGAACATCTGCTCATGCCTGTTTCAGCTTAAATGTAGAACAGGAGTCCCATCATAAATTCATCATGATTCAGCTACCAGAAGCGATAGATGGGGATAGACCTGATCAAAAAGCCGCTCATGAGTTTTGTAGAGCTAATGGTTTTGCGATTAACATTGCGGAAATCAGTAAAGAACGTATTCGTAGAGCTAGAAATCGCATCTTAGAAAAAAACATTGGTTTCGGAGGAGACCTCGGTTTTAAGGCCTTCAAGTTAGAGTACAGTAACTTTAAAAGCTGGAGATCTGATACATCTGGCCAAGAGGAAATTTTAAGACAATTAGAAGTCTTTCAAACCAGCCTGAAAGATTCAGTTCAAAATGAATCAGTCATCTATGAGTTGCTATTGAAGTTAGGTTTGCCCTTGATATCAAAGGTCAAGGCTATTGATTTGAAGCACGAGGATGAAGAGTTTCATTATAACTTCATCGAAGACGCGAATATAGTTCTTGCCTTAGAGGCTGTGAATTCAACTCTGCTTCAAGAGATGATTGCTAAGAAGCCTCAATCAGTGATTACTCTAGATTCACTTTTTCGAAATAATGACGCCTTTATGACAAATTTTTCCCTTCAACTGAAGGAGGCAGGCGTTAATCTGACAATCATATAACCTAATCTTTTATGGACTATTACAGAGGGAATGCTTTGTATGATTACATCTCTAGCACCGGAACCCAGCGTTTCAAGTTTGTTTCGGGAAATATGTGGCAGCTTATATATGGTGATGATAAATGTAACCCCAAACTTCTAGCACTTGTAGTTGGAGTTGATAAATTTGAGCCAGACAGTCTTCCTACAGAAGTAGAAGAGCCGTTTCTTTTATTGAAGAGCTTGGGTGATAAGTGTGGAATACCTACAAAAATAATCTGTTTTGATAGTTCCGAGCCTTCCGTAGAAAATGTATGGGTATATGAAGATGCAGAATCTGAGGCAAAGGAAGTCTCCATGGCAGAATTGACAGATATTTTTGGAAGTGTTGGACTACCCACTAGTAATTCTTCTACGGCGAAATATCTTAATGATCGAACTTCAAGTGCATATCACAAATGGCAAAGAGCAAGTCTTGGAAGGAGCTTAACGGTCTCAGATATAGACTTATGGAAGTTGGATGAAGATGGTAACCCTCATAGTATTTATGAACTCAAACGGTCTTTCTATGGATTGGATCGTTGGCAGCCATTTAGAGACGACTATAGAAACTTCCAGCTTGTGTCAAATTTGGCAAATTGTTCAGAAGTTGGTTTTCAGATCGTATATAATGTAAGGCACAAAAACCCTTTTCGTGATGATGTTTCAAAACTTAAACTTTTTGAAGTTAACTTCAGCTTAAACCCTACTATTAAATACATGGGTATCGTACCAAAAGAAGGATTTATCGACGTATGAAGATAAATTTTGACAGTAATCAGAAATACCAGCTTGATGCGGTTCAATCCGTGGTAGACGTATTTGAAGGCCAACCATTGAGCAAGGGAAGTTTTGAGATTTCCTTTGCAATGGAGGGAGCTAGCATTGCCTTTACTGAAAAAGGGATTGGTAACAATCTAATACTCTCGGAAGATCAGTTACTTGAAAACATACAAGTAATTCAGGAACGGAATGAGATAGAACCTAGTGAAGAGATTGAAAAGAGCCAGTTTCTGAACTCAGACCAAAAAGAGGTTTCAGGTGCTTTCCCAAATATCACGGTGGAGATGGAGACAGGGACAGGGAAAACCTATGTGTACTTACGAACAATTTATGAACTGAACCAAGTATATGGTTTTAAGAAATTTGTGATTGTTGTACCAAGCGTGGCTATTCGAGAAGGGACACTTAAAAATCTACAGATCACGCATGAGCATTTCCAAAGCCTTTACAACTCACCGCCGATAAACTTTCTAGTTTATGATAGTAGGAAGCTGTCAGGTCTTCGTAGTTACGCCACTGCCAATAGTATCCAGATCCTTGTAATCAATATCCAAAGTTTTATTAAGGATGATAATATTATCAATCAAGTAAGAGAGACGGGTATAAAACCAATAGAATATATTCAAACCTCTCATCCTATAGTTATTGTGGACGAGCCACAGAATATGGAAACGGACAAAAGTAAATCAGCTATAACCAACCTGAACCCACTTTGTACGCTTCGTTATTCGGCCACACATAGAAACTTCTATAACCTTATTTACCAGTTGAACCCTGTTCAAGCCTATGATCTAGGCCTGGTCAAGCAGATTGAAGTGGATGGGATTATTGCAGAGGATAACCAGAGCGCAGCATATATCAAGTTTGAAGGACTTAAACGCCAGAAAAATGCGATTAAGGTTAAGTTGAAAATTCTTGTCAACGACAAAGAAGGTGTGAAGGCTAAAGCCGTTACTTGTGGAGTAGGCGCAGATTTGCATGAGCTATCCAATGGTCGCGACATTTACGCAGATGGTTTTATCATCAACTCCATTAATGCGGAGTGGGAAGAAATAGAGTTTGCCAATGGCCGTTTGCTAACGGTTGGCCAGGAGCAAGGAGGCCTCAATGATGAAGTTTTAAAATTCCAGATTGAGCGAACAGTCAAAAAGCACATGGAGAAAGCCCGCAGGTATGAACCGCGCGGAATAAAAGTCCTCTCTCTTTTTTTCATCGATAAGGTATCAAACTACCGGGAATATCTGCCAGATGGGAAAGCCCAAGCCGGGAAGTTTGCCAAGTGGTTTGAAGAGATATTTGCCCAGTATGCAGCCCTTCCCCAGTACGCCGACTTATACGCATATGCACCACATGAAGTCCATAACGGGTATTTCTCGCAAGATAGTAAGGGAAAGTTGAAGGACACCAAAGGAAACACGAAAGCGGATGATAGCACCTATACCCTGATCATGAAGGATAAGGAACGACTGCTCAGTCAGAAAGAGCCGCTACGCTTTATCTTCTCTCACAGTGCTTTGCGAGAAGGATGGGACAATCCGAATGTATTTCAGATCTGTACTTTGAGGGAAATGGGCAAAGAGATTGAACGACGGCAGACAATCGGCCGTGGGTTGCGCCTGCCAGTCAAAAAGGATGGGAATCGAGTCTTTGATCGGAAGATCAATATTTTGACGGTAGTTGCCAATGAAACCTACTCAGACTATGCAGCCGCATTACAAGCCGATATAGAACGCGATACGAGTGTAAAATTTGATAATCGGATCAAGAATGCCAGAGAGAAGGCACAAATCAAACTACGCAAGGAGTTGACGCGGGAGAGCTGTCCTGAGTTTTTCGAGATATGGGATAAGATAAAGTTCAAAACCCGCTATCAAGTCGAATACGATAGCACAGAACTGATTCAAAAATCAGTTGAAGAAGTCCGTAAAATGCCCGAAACCAAGCGCCCGATCATGAGTGCCCAGACTGCCCGGATTGACTTTGGAGATGAAGGTATAGAGACTACAATGACTTCCAGAGAGAGTCGAAAGGCCGACCAGGTACGATACCCTATTCCAGACGTTTACAGCTACATCCAGAGTAAGACCAATTTGTCCAAGCGTACCATATTTGAGATCATCCGACAGTCAGACCGCATAGAGGAACTGGAGGTTAACCCTCAACTCTATCTGGATAATGTGATAAACTGTATTCAACGCACGCTAAATAGACTTTTGGTTGATGGGATCAAATACCAAAAAATTGAAGGTCAAGAATATGCCATGCGGCTATTTGAGAATGAAGAGATTGAAACTTACTTGAGTAATCTTTTCAAAGTGAATGAAGATAGGCAGGATAAAACCCTATATAACTATGTACCGATAGATAGTGAAGTTGAGAGTGCCTTCGCCCAGGATTGTGAAGTGGATGAGAATGTAAAATTCTACTTCAAGTTACCCAGGGGTTTTAAGATTCCTACCCCCATTGGTGGGTATAACCCTGATTGGGCTGTAATCTTTGAAGATGATAAACGTATCTATTTTGTGGCAGAAACCAAATCTAGTGTTGACTCCAGCAAACGTAGAGTCGAGGAGAACTTGAAAATCATGTGTGGAGAAAAACACTTTGCCCTATTTAAGAAAGAAGGGGTTATCTATCGAGTCGTTGATGGGATTAGTGGGCTTCTATAGAACAGTCTCACTTAATACTACTTTGTCACTTTAAACGGTGTCTTTCTAAATCGGCTTTTCTTTGTTGATGCCTGAGCTGAATGAGTCCCCATACAGCCTCTGCGTCCTCAGCTTTTCTTTGTAGCGTTAATGCCATAAAGAGCTTGATATCGGGACAAGAAAGTAGGGGGATTTCATTCTGGGCATTGATTTTTTGTTCTAGCATATAGTGCAATGCCATGATTGTCAGGGCAATATGGTGATACCAAGCCCTCCAGCCTCGGACCTGATAGTCGGTCATACCAATGGTATCTTTGAGATCTTGAAACCCTCTTTCGACCCAATATCGTTGCATTTGCCGAGAGAGTAGTTCCTGATCAGCAATCCTATTATCGGGCTGCACCATCGAGTCATTGGTGAGGCTGTATTTGATTTGCGATCCATCGGGGTTTGTGCTGATGATCAGCCGAAGGCTTTCGACCTCTGAACTGGTAACCCTCTTTGCCGACCAGATATAGACATCTGTACAATAACAAGCTCTTTGGAGGGGCCCTTTGGTTCCTTGTCTGAGGGTATGGAGCGTCCAATCCTGCTGTTCTAGATTCTGGACTAACTCTTTAACCTTGATGGACTTATGGTCGCTAACCCAACTACTTTTCTTTCTCCCTTTACCTGAAGAAGGAGGAACATAAGGCTGCGGGTCAGTCAGAAAAATCTCCTGATTTTCTCCTACATCCATGACGAAAAGGCGACCTAGCCTGCTAAGGCCTTTGCGCAAAGTAGAACTGTTCCCATAGATGCTATCCCCACCTACCCAATCATAGCGGATCTGATTCCCCATCTGCTCAATCATCTCCAGGGCCAACTCAGGTTTGGTTCGATAGCTACGCTCAGATTGGGTATCCATCAATATAGCGACAAAAAGGTAAATTATGTATTTGTCTAAATGGA
>CAZFPQ010000282.1:0-8818 GCA_964521065.1 uncultured Bacteroidia bacterium
GCTACGGGCTACGGGCTACGGGCTACGGGCTACGGCAAAAGAATGGAATAATACTTCTTAACTCCTTTCACTTCTTAACTTCCTTAACTTCTTTAACTCCCTTAACTTCCAGCTTCCTTCCCCGCACCTCCATTCCCCATTCTTCTCGCCCTACCCCACTCTCTCTCCTCCATCAACGGGTATCAAGGCCCCATTGATCCACGCGGCTTCATCCGTACAGAGTAAGGCGACAACTTTTGCCACATCTTCTGGCATGGTGAGGCGTCCAAAAGGATTGCGCAAGATGGCACCCGCTTTTAGCTGCTCACTACCAGGAATCATGCGCAAGGAAGGGGTGTCTGTCACTCCGGCCTGAATGACGTTGCTGCGCAAACCATATGGAGCCAACTCCTTGGCCATGGCCCGAATCAAGGATTCGAGGGCAACCTTGGCAGCAGAAACAGCGGCATAGTAGGGCCAAGCTCGCTGGTTGCCTTCGCTGGTCAGGCCTAAAATACGTGCGTCAGACGCAAACAAATCGGCCTGCATGACGACATGGGTCCAATCCCACAAGCTGGTTGCCATAGCATGGATAGTCAACGCAAAATCATCTCCCCCAAGCAAAGCTTCACCTTTCTCTGGCTTCGGAGGGGAAAGATGAGTCATGGCGGCCAAGGTTTCTGGCTGGATAGAGACATTTGTTTGCTGTTGTTCCCTAGGAGGAGCGAGTCGTTTGAGATTGCCACGAGAAATCGCATGCAGAAGCAGCCGTATTTTTCCATGGTCTCTATCAAGCTCTTCCTGTAAAGCATCTATCACGGTGCTGCGCCCGGTGGCTTGAAGGGCGTTGAGGTTAAAGCTAAGTACCTGAACCTTATGCTCTCGGAGCTTGGTGAAAGCTGCGTCAATTTCTTGAGAGCGGCTTCGCCGATCACGATGAACCAAGCAAAGATTCATGCCTTCCTGAGCCAGTTTTTCGGCCGTAGCCAAGCCCATCCCTGAGGATGCCCCCAAGATCAGGGCGTAGTAATTTTCTCCCGTAAACAGGGGCATGCAGCGTTCTATTATTCGTAAAAAACAGAAATCTCCTCCAAAGGCTTGCGCTTCAAATCGGGCACTTGGGCATCCTCTGCAGGATATCCAACGGGTAACAGCAAAAAGGCTCGTTCATTTTCTGGCCGCCCCAACACTTTGGTCAGAAAATTCATCGGGCTAGGCGTATGGGTAAGGGTAACCAGTCCTGCATGATGAATAGCCGTCAGCAGGAATCCTGTGGCTAATCCAACCGATTCGTTGACGTAATAGTTGTTTTGCTTTTCCCCATCGACGAGATCATAGGGTTTACGAAAAACAACGATGAGCCAGGGCACCGTTTCTAAAAAAGGTTTCTGCCAGTCGGTGTCAAAGGGTTGGAGATCTTGTAGCCACCGATCAGACATGCGTCCGTTGTAGTTGGTGTATTCTTCCTCCTCCGCCGCTTCGCGAATTTTCTTTTTGAGCTCGGGGTTGCTGACCGCACAGAAAGTCCAAGGTTGCTTATGCGCTCCAGAGGGGGCAGTGGAGCCCGCTAGGATGATTTGCTCAATGACCGACTTTGGTACAGGACGGTCAGAAAACATGCGCAGGGAGCGACGTTGATCTAGCCAAGCATGATACTCTCGGCTACGCCGTTCCATTTCTTCAGGAAGATAACTGTCTCGTTGGTAAGGGATAAAACTCATGCCGTTTCACACCAAATTTATAGGGTTGGGGGGATTTTTGAAGTGAATATAAAGTAGTGGCTAACGAGCGCTTGTGCAAATGAATATCCGTCCATTTCAGGGAACGGGTTGACTCGGCCGCTAGCTTAGAATTCAAAACAACAAAAATGCGCCTCAAGAATTGGTCGGCAGGGATACGAATTCCCAGGGAATAGCAGAATTAGTCCTCTAGCTCACTCAGGTTGCTGAGGCCACGATAAATGTCCGATATCGCTAGTTCCAGGCTGAGAGATTTAACTTTGAGCTGTTCTGATAAGCGTCCATAGGTTTGAATTTCCCAAGGGTCTTGGGGGCCTGGCCGATAATAGCTATCGATGTAGATACCAGTTGAACTGATCAGCAAATATTCTCTCATGCTAGACAATTGTCTGTAGAAGGAAAACTTCTTTCCCCGATCATAGTCTGCCGTACTCTCCGACAGGACTTCGACCAGTAGAATAGGGTTTGTCACTGCGTTGGGATCGCTTTCACTACGTACAAGGTCCCCACAAACCACCGAGACATCAGGATAAAAGGCTCGGTTAAGGTCTTCCACCTTGACTCTTGCATCACTAGAAAGCACTAGACAATTCCTACTTTGCCTATCGATGGCACTACCTAAAAACCTACCTACATTCATCCCAATAAGTGCATGTTCAAGTGTTCCGCCTGCCATAGCAAAAATCTCCCCATCGTGGTATTCGTGCTTTACTTCACTTTCCTTTTCTAAGGCGAGGTAAGCTTCGTAGGAATAGCTTAGTTTAGATTCGGCTGCCATGCGTGACTTGATTGATAATCCTATGTCTCAATTTACATATTTCTTCACCCCGCATCAATGATCATTAGGGAAGCGTAGCGACTGCCACATTTATATGTGTATACCCTGGTTAACGGATTTTTTGCCTTACCTTTGTTGTATTCGGAGTACTGGTTAGTTGATAATTTTCATGTTGCGTTTAACTCATACCCGCTTTTCCCTGTTTCTGATCTTGAGCTTAACGATGCTGCTGGCTTGCCAACGCGATACCGTGGGGCTGGGACGAATGACGGTGGAAGCTTTCGGCAATAGCTATGGAGATCGCTCTGATGCTACCTTTGAGTTTTTGCGAGAGGAGAACTTAGAAGTAATCAATGTTCAGGTGGTGGATCCGGACAAGATCACCTTTGCGCTGAATTTTATAGGTGTGGGGGATGGCTCCTTAGGAGTGGGGGTCTATGAGGGTGACACAGCCAATCAAGTCGCCCCTTTGACTTGTTCAGCCTTGATGGTATATGACGAGATCTACAGCTATCAGAGTATCCGAGGTACTGCCACTATTTTTTCCTTTGATACCATTAGAAATGAGTTTTCTGGGGATTTTCAAATGGAGATGTTTAACCTTGATGATCCTAGCCAGCTCGTAACCGTTAGTGGACGCATCCAGGAGGTCACCTTATTGAGTTTCGAATAAGATACATGAATCAAGCTTCTCAGTCAGATCTTCCCCCCAAAGCATGGATCGTGATGGGAGTAGCCGGCTCCGGCAAGTCTACCATCGGCCAAAAATTAGCTTCGGCACTCGGGCTTCCATTTGCCGATGGAGACGATTACCATCCCAGCACCAATGTCGAAAAAATGGCCAAAGGTACTCCCCTAAACGACGAGGACCGAGCCCCTTGGCTAGCCCGCCTACGAGAGCTCATTGATGAACATGTAGCTCAAGGGAAAGGCTTGGTTTTGGCGGCCTCGGCCCTCAAAAAATCTTATCGGTATCAGCTCGGCCTACCTAGGGACGGGGTTCAGCTTATTCATTTAGAAGGTGACTTTGATTTGCTTCATGAGCGCATTCAAGCAAGAAGCGCCCACTTTATGCCGGCCTCTCTCCTCGATGATCAGCTAGCCACTCTCGAAGCTCCCTCCCGAGAAGAAGCTTGGATTTTCAACGTAAAAAACCCGCCAGAAGAAATCATTGCCCAAGCTTTAGAGCGTTGGGAATCTGCCTCGGGAGAATAATCTTCATTATCTCTCAATACGGAAACCTAGCTGTCTCCACATAACTATTCGCCGTTCTAAGAGGCTGTTTAGGTGTTGGTATTTCGAGTCCAAACGCAGGATTTTTTGGTTATGACAAGCTGGCTTTTTGAGGAATAGCGGACTATTTCGAGAAAAATCGGCGCAGTCAGGTTCAAAAAAGATAAGTTTTGCCCGTAAAGGAAAACCTAAACAGTCTCTAAGGGTTAGTTGCCCATGCTGAGCAAGCTTCAACAAGCATACCCCAGTCATCACGAGCCAAAGTCCTACCTTAGGGCCGCTCTGCTGATTTCCGTGACGGTGTCATTCCTATTGGGCTTCTTTCAACCATTTGAAATTGATGAAATCCGCGGTCCTCTCCGCTGGTGGGCTGGGCCATTTTTTGGGCTAGCGACGCTAGGAACCATGGGGGTTAACTATGTTTGGCACCTCTCTTTTCCTTCTTTTTTTCGAGAAAAGAACTGGACCCTAGGCAAAGAAGTTATCTGGGCGGCCTACAGTTTTTGCACCGTAGCCTTATCCAATGCTCTGCTAGGTTCTTTCCTTTTCCCTAGCAGCGAAATGTTCCGAAGCTTTGGACCGATTTTGCTGGTTACCCTCTTGGTGGGTTTACTACCTTATGTGCTACTTACCTACGTAAGTTTTACCCGTCACCTTAGGCAGAACTTAGCCAGTGCCTCTCACCTCAATCAGCAACTCCCTTCATCCCTAGAAACTACTGCCGATCAACTAGATCCCATTTTACCTTTTGGGGGAGAAGAACAAGGCATGCCCGACATCCACCTTTCAGAATTATTAGGCATAGAAGCAGAAGGAAATTATCTACGTCTTTATGTCCAGAGAGCCGGAGAGGTGACTGATTTTAAATTAAGAGGTACCCTAAAAGAGCAAGTTAGCCTCCTTGCACCATGGCCCAGTCTTTTCCGGAGTCATCGAGCCTTCATCGTAAACCTAGATCAAGTCCTGCATGTAGAGGGGAATGCGGCAGGTTATAGGTTAAGGCTTCACCCACAGCTACCTGAGTTTCCTGTTTCTCGGAGTCAGGTGGAAAAATTTAAGATGGCCATGGAAGGCAGAAAGTAACTTCTGGAGTAAGGGGCTTTACCTTTCATTCTCCGTTTCCTAGCAAGTGGCCATAAAAGGCTTGTCATGTATCCCAGTCGCTTGTCACCGATCACAACTCCTTGAAAAAGAGCTATTACCCTTGCGTTCTTGCTCATGACTCCCATGATAGAAGGAGTCTCTTTTCCAGAAGGAGTAAGCAATTAATCCGGTGACCTATGACCCATAAGCAAGGACTTTTTCTCTCTCTCTTTTTCATCTTTTCTGCTTTCACCTCGTACGCTCAACCCTATGTCGAGGGAGGCAATACTCGACATCGATTTGCCCAAATGACCGTGGGGGCTGAATTGACCTATCGCCCTAGCGGTGGGAATGGAAGGTTTATAGAAAATGGCCAAACGCAAGACTTCGCTTTTCCCGATCGTCTTCAACCCCGATTAAGCATTGGGGGAACCCATTTCTGGGGACATTGTGAATTTTATGTGTCTTTCCCTCTGGGGAACCTACTTAGTGAGGCCATCAGCGAAAATAGTGAAATCGCCAGCAGTTCGGGGATTGAAACTGCTTTAAAGATTTATCCCTGGCGGCTAGAACGAAAGAAAGTGCGTCCCTTTTTAGGCAGTGGCATGAGTGTACCAAATTGGCGACTGACTCAAGAGGAAGGGCGAGGAGCCTATCTTAGCAAGACCATCGTTCCACTTATGGGGGGGCTTACCTATCAACGGGGCAACCTGCTATATGAGCTAGGTGGAAGATACCGTTTGGGACGCGATCAGGCCTATTACCTAGACCGCAGTCAATCGACGATATTTCAACAACCCCGTTTCAGCCTATTCGCGGGGGTTCGTTGGCAGCTAGAGACGACGCTCAGTGCAGAAGAGCCCTATCTTGACGGTCGAACCGATGCTGTAGTAGAATACTTGAAAAAGAACAAGAAGCTGAGCGCCTTTTCCCTTGCAGTGGGGCCCTCTTCGACCTTTTTCCTCTTGCCCGAACGAAGCACCTACAACGATGCTGAGCGCCCCTACCTTAGCGAACACAAAGGCAGCAATGTGTTCCCTGAGTTTGGCTTGGGGTATTACCACTACCCCAGTGATGCCCACCTCAACCTTTCTTACCGCAGCTACGCCAGCTTCATCTCAGCCTATGGCTATCAACAGCGCATTGCCCGCAGAGCCTTTACGCTAGAGGCCTACAAGTTCTTATTTGACTATCATGGTTTTGTGCCCTTCATCGGCCCATTCATCAGCTGGGATCGCTGGAGCCTGCGCGAATCGGATCAAGGGACCTTAGTCAACGATCAGACTAAGCAACACGTTCTTCCGGGGTTAACATTCGGCTGGGACATTCGCCCAAACGACGCCCAATGGTTCATCCTCAGGACCAACTTGCGGTATAACCCCAGCATCTTCCAGACCAGTGATGATACACAGCTGTTTCTGCATCATTTGGAGTTCAACTTTATCCAGCTAGTTATTTATCCAGGGAGATGGAGGGCATTTAGGGGCAAATAAGCTCAGGGCGCGTAGCATGGAATGAGGCATGCGTGCTGTATCTCTACAAAAAACCAAACCAGGATTGCCGCATTGGCAATCCTGGCTCATTGTTCATCGATGTAGCAAAAAATATTTCTTCTAGGGGCTCACCAAATTGATGCTCACATTGGCGTAAAAGGGATTCCCTAAGGTGTTCAACATCGCAAAAGGTTGGTCACCAAAGAAGCCACGGAAAAACTCCTGTCCTCCCGGGAGCACATCGGCATCAAAACTCCAGTTAAGCCTATAACCTGCCTGCAATTGAATCCAGATAAATCCGACCAGTTGACGCTGCCACATGGCCCGCCATCTCATTTCACCTCGTCGAATCTCTAAACTCTGGTTATCAAGGGTCTCGGAGACTCCGTTGATGCGATAGCTCTGCCCTTGTAACTCATAACCAAAAAAAGCAAGGCTGCGAGAATTAAACGTATAACGCATGTGAGCCCGAGCGGGAAAGAGAACCTCTGCCCCCCAATTGCTTTTCAGCGAAGTCCAGTTGAGAAGCGCAATCGGAATGTAATTCAGGTTACCCACTCGGTAAGTTCGAGCCACCCCTAGTCCCCACTGGAAGTAGTCGCTCGTTCTCCAGCCAAACAGGGCCGCAGCCGAGTAACGCAGCAATCCTAATGACTGAAATTCATTCAGCGCATAGTCACCCACCAAATCGGCTTGAGCTTGAAAGAGAAGAAAGTGCTTTTCGTTCAAAGGCTTGAAAATCGTGGTATTCAAACCCGTCCTCTTCAGCCCATTTTCATTTAGAGCCCTAGCTACAGGATTGGTTAAGTTCTCTGGGTTTTCAAAATTGTATTGATTATCCCAAAATACTCCTCCGAGCTGCACCACCAGGCTATTCCTAGACCAAACGGGCACATTGGCACTGATACGAATCCCTTGAGTGGAAAGCACTCTTGCCATTTCTTGGTCTACGGCGTCACCAGGCTGATATTCTCCGATGGATGAGAAAGCCGCATCGTATGGGCCCTGAAAGTCATAGCCAACTGAAATAAATTGAGAAGGACTTAATCCAGTGATTTTGTTGCTACAAAATACCTTGGCCGCCTCATCTGCAAAATCATATGCACTCCAGTCAATATCCTCAAAATCATCTTCTACCGCTGTGCTATCTTCTTGGGCAAAGACAAAACTTCCTATTCCCAAACACAGCAGCATCAAAAACGTGATGCGAGCTATCATAGTAGTAGAATTTAGATCGTGAAAAAGGGCTACTTCTTACGGACTACCAAGCGCTTCCAAACATCTGTTCGGCCAAAAGTCTGCACCCCCACATAGCCTCGAATATCAAGGGTGTTTTTGTCGGTCATTTTGATCACGCAGCTATAGGTGCTACCGCTCAATGGATCATAAATAGTTCCTTCTGTCCACTCATCATTGCCTTTGTATACAAAGTCCTTGAGCATGCGGTAGCCGCGTAAGGGAGTATCGCGAAGGCTCTCATCGGGATTGTTGGTGTCTACTTTAGGCTTTCCAGTTTCAGGATCATTGGGTTCCTTGAGCCAGACGATGCGCCCATAATATTTACTTCCGATTCGGTCTATCTTGACGCGGGCACGGCCATTGCTAGGTTCCCAAATTCCAGTAAGGCGATCTGCCTCTTTGTCTTGTCCAATTGCTCCGCTCAATCCAAGCATAAGGAGCAGGACGAATACCAAGATTCGTTGCATAATGATGGTTAGTTAACGTGATGTTTCTACAAATTTTAAATCTCAATCCACGACTTGTAGGTCGTAGGTAAATACTCCTTCAAAGGTGAGAGTGGAATCTACGTCTTCGGCCAAATCAAAGTCTGCTACCAAATAGATCGATTCACTTTGAAAGATTTCCCCAATTTCTGCTTCGGTTGAAACGCCTAAGCTTACTTCGGACTGTCCAGCAGGTATGGGATTAATGACGGCGACCTGGACCATGTCAGCATTGTCTGTCACCATCTGAAAGACGATCCCCTGCACCCCTAGCTCGTCAAAGCTGCGGCCGTCGGTGGTCCGAAACATGGCCTTCTGCAGCTGTACCTGTTCCAAGGCTTCCATGGAACTGTTGTTGCTGCTAAGCGCATCAGACATATTGGGGTTGAAGGTCACCTGAGAGGGATTGGGTCCCATAAATAAGGGTCCCTCTAGGATAAAGGTCTGGGCGGGAGCCTCATAGGAAATACTGCGGGTTTCAGGGCTACAGCCTGAGAGCAGGAGAACCGTAAGGAGAGGAATAATCCACCAGTTTTTCATAGTAGTCCTTTGTTAAGAAATTGTAAAGTAGTAGTAAGTATCGCAAATCTAATAAAATATGTGAAGTAGGTTTTGTTTAAAATAGTTTATCTATTCCGCTATTTTTTCAAAACATAATGGTGGCGCATTCTATTTTTTGAGCAATCGGAGTAAACAAGCCACTTGCATTCTTTTCTGATTTTCTATGCGTTAGGATGAATAAAAGGAGACTTGGTCACAAAACCCTACTGTTTGATGAGATCTTTAGTG
>CAZFPQ010000283.1:0-8800 GCA_964521065.1 uncultured Bacteroidia bacterium
GAATAGCGAGCTATTTCGAGAAAAATCGGCGCGGTCAGACTCCTACTTGGGGCCCTTAATCCCAAGTACTCGTGGCAAGACAAGTTTTGGCCGTAAAGGAAAAAGCCAAACAGCCTCTTAGAGAGGGATCCCTAGGCCAAGGGCTAGGATGAAAAGATGAGTTCACAGGCTCGTAGAGTAACATAACATTCGAGAAAAGCCCTGTGCCTCCTCCATTTTTCCATTCCCTTAATTTCCCCATGAATTCCCTCATTTACCCAAAAAGGCCCTACGCTCATTTTGCGCAGGGCACAACCCCTAAACCTAAAAACTACATTTTTCAAGAGGGAGATGTTGAGATCATGAGAGCCTGAGTCTTGATAGACCTTATCCGATCTGCTTGAGTCCCTTCTTTGATTTCTTTATATCATGAGATGCTTGAAAGGGATGGAATCCAGCTGATTAAAAACTCCTCTTCCCTCTTTGCATCGACTCAATCACCTTGTCGGGCGAGCATGAGCTGGCAAGCATCTAGCAACTCTTCATTCTGAACAAGTTGATCTTCATGTCTCTGGATCGAGGCCCAATGGCTCTTGATCAGCTGCCTATTTGCCTCGATGCGCTGTGCGGCCTCACTCATAGCCAATTCTAAGTCTTGTATTCGAGCCCGATTACCTGCCACCAACTCTTCTAAGACAGGATCAAACTCTTTGGTCTGCTCAATCAAAACAGAATTTTCTTCTACGAGGCTTTGCAATTGGCGGGCGTACCTTTCTCGCTGATGAAGCAGTTGTACATTGGAGAGGTTGAGGTGCTCCACAAGCTCATTCAACTGTGCGATTTCGTCCTCTATTTTTACTCGGGATTCGGTGAGCTTATGTTCAAATTGAGTCAGCTCCTCTTGGTCATTCTTGGCCGCCTGAACGTCAGACCAGTATGGCAAGGGAAGGGCTCCTGGTACATTCAGAGGCGGAATGTTTTCTTGGCCCCTGCTAATCTGTGGATAGATTAGCAGGATAGCTGCCAACAATAGTATCTTGGGCAAGTTTTTGATTATAGACATTGCGGTAATCCTTATTAGAAGAGCCGATACAAAGGAAAAGGATTACTTTTGATTTCTATACTTGTTTTCGAATGATTTATTACAAATATTTTACGAAAAAATGGAATACATCAATGGCATTTTAGGCCTTGCAGGCATCATTTCTCTAGTCGTAGTGGTACTAATCCTGACGGTTTTTTACTTTGTACGCCACGATCGCAAGGAATAAAAAAAGAGGAGCGCTATCTCGCTCCCCTTCCTTAATTTCTAAATTTAAGCTGCTCAGGACCACTCAAAAAATAAGTTATGCCGCTACGCTTAGTTCCTTCGACTTCGCTCCCCGCTTTGCGGGACTTCGCTGCGCTCAGCAGGACAGGCTTTTGCCCCATCTCTTCGCCACTGACTCAGCAGTGGGTCCCTTAATCCCACTGCTTCGCACCTTAGCTCCGACAGGTCGGAATCTTCGACTCGCTAAGGTCGATTTTCCTTCCTTGAGCTGGAACAAAATTCCTACGCAAAACCGACATGTTATTTTTTTCGTGTTCCTTAGTAGGTAATCATGGGCTCTAGTCCCTTAGCTCCTTCTACAAAAGCAGTCACTTGGGCTTGGGTAGGTAGTTGCCTAACGAGCTTCTTATCTGCGTTTACTTCGGCCATTTTGGCGTGCAGGTTCTCTGCATTCCGGTTGCGCAACTCTTTCACCGTATCTACCCCTGATTGCTTCAACAACTCGGCGTATTGAGTACTTACTCCTTTGATGCGAAATAGGTCGGCCATGTTGGTCCAATCCAAAATTCTGCCTGCGTCGATCCCAGAAGCTTCTGCGATTTCTTTACGTCCCTTAGGGGTACAGCCAGTTTTGAGCAATCCCTCAACGGATTTGATACCAGCTTTTGCAAGCTTCTCTGCATTCACAGGACCAATGCCCTCGATGTCTGAAATTTTTGCCATTGCGAAAGTAATTTAACGAGTGATAGATGATTCTAATATTAGACAAATTCCATGAGGGGAACTAATTTTTGATGAGTCGATCCCCTTTACATGGCTCCTACATTTTTGTAGACCAAAAGCACTCTCCTAAGTCACTCCTAAGATGGGATTAAGATTTTAAGAAAATTCAAACGAGATGACTTTCCCATTTCTCTCTTCACCCTAAGACGGGACTTTCTATACTTTTCCATCCACTGGGGCGAATTTGAAGCTGTATTCTGATAATTGGTTCCTATATTGAAATACCAACGCAGATCTCACGATTACAATATGGGAAGGAATAGTAAGGCAGTCCCTCGTCGCCAAGAAATCTTGTATCACTTTTACCAAGTGATACAGGATGAAGGAATTGAAGGGGCTTCCATTGCGAAGATCGCTAAGCGGATGGACGTAAACCCAAGTTTGCTTATTCACTATTTTTCTAACAAGCAAGCCATGGTCCTCGGTCTGGTCAAATACATCGTCCAGACTTATGCCGAGAAAGTACTCCCTGACCTTACTGAAGTAAGCAACCCAAAAGAACGCTGGGAAGATTTGCTTGACGTCATAGCTCAAACCCACTGGGACCTCTTTATCAACAATGCCGTTTTCTATACAGCCTACACGCTGAGTTTTCGGATCCCAGAAATCAAACAAGAATTTACCCAGCTTTACGAAGAAGTTCGGAAACGCTTGGAGAACGAAATCATGCTCGCCAAGAATGCAGGTGTGATTTCCGTGCAGGACTGTGGACAGGCGGCAGACCTCATTTTTATTCTTTTGGAAGGAGCCAACTACTATCAGAATGTTAGAACGGGGGTCCTTAGTATGGAACAGCGAAGTGAGTTGATCAAAAAAACCATCCGTACTTCCTTCAGCAACGGAGTAGTATAGTGTTTTAGGCAATCCCCTTAGAAGGCCTTGAAACTAAGACTGCCGAATTAATCAACTTTGAGGTTTTTAAGTGATGTAGATTAATTCCGAGCCGAACTTTAGGTTTTGGGCAGACTGACGTAAGCTTGTGGCGGTGTTGGGCTGCATTTGAGGGCAGGAGTGGCCTAGTGCCCAGGCCTGGCATGCCGTTCCAACGAGTCGGGATGCTTACTTTTTTCAAAAAAAGGTAGGTCCCGCCACTCGAAGACGCCGGTTTATCGGAAAGGCGACACGGCTATAGGAGAAGATCCATCTTGGCCAAAGTCCAACTAAGGCAATACCGTCAAAGCAGCAGGCTCTAACAAAGACAAGGCCTGCAACATGCTTTCGGCGCTGGCATTGATGCTCGTTAGAAATGGCGTAGCATAAAGTCCCACCCAAAACATCAATACAATCAGCGGCATCATGATCGCCACTTCTTGCGCCTTGAGGTCGAAGATCTGACTGGAAGCAGCGGATTCGGCTGGGCCAAACATGACTTTCCGAAACATATTGAGCAGGTATACTGCTGCAATGATCACTCCCACTGCTCCCAAGATCGGCAGCACTGCGGGTAAAGTCATGGAATCAAACGCGCCTACGAGAATCATGAATTCCCCCACAAAGCCACTCAAACCGGGTAACCCGACCGAAGCCATGAGGGTAATCATGAAAAGGAGCGTAAAAGCTGGAGCGTCCTTGGCCACGCCCTGAAAATCGCCGATCTGACGTGAAGGGTAACGCCGCATTAACATATCCGCTAGGAAGAATAATCCGGCCGTAGTAAAGCCATGGGCAAACATCTGCAAGATTGCCCCGCTCATGGCTTCTGGCGTCATGGCAAATACGCCAAGAATGATGAATCCTAAGTGCGACAGCGAGCTAAAGGCAATGAGTTTTTTCAAATCCTTTTGAACCACCGCAAGATAGGCCCCATATAAAATGCTGATGACGGCCAAGGTGCCAAAGACAGGGGCATAGCTCAGGCTCACTTCTGGAAAGAATGGCAAGACAAAGCGAATAAAACCGTAGGCTCCCATTTTTGATAGCAATGCCGCCAAGACAATCGATCCGCTGGTGCTGCTTTCCGAATAAGTTAGTGACTGCCAGGTGTGTAAAGGAAATAGAGGAACCTTGATGGCGAAGCTGATCGCAAAGGCCCAAAAGACCCATCGCCGTGCAGCGCTGCCAAAAGCGGCAACCTCACCTCCGTTTAGCGCCTCCTTGATGCTGAAGTAGTCCGTGGTCAAGCTATAGTCCGCTTGAGCGTGGATACCTAGATAAATGATCCCCACCAACATCAACAAAGACCCCGCAAGGGTGTACAGGAAAAACTTCAAGGCGGCTCGTTGGCGATCGCTGTGTCCCCATATTCCAATCAAGAAAGCGGTAGGGATCAGCACCAATTCAAAGAAGATGTAGAACATCATCAAATCGAGCGAAAGGAAAAAGCCTAACACTCCGGTTTCCAAGAGTAGCAACATGCCATAGTATAAGGAGGCTTGTTCTTTTTCTTGGCTTTGATCATACCATATAATCAGGGGAAATAGGACTACGGCCAAAAGGAGCATTAGCCCAGATACCCCATCAATGCCCAACATGAACTTCACGTCCCACCCCTGGGTGGTGAACCAAGCTGACTCGTGGTAAAATAGCATCCCATTTTCGCCGACACTTTGGCCGCTTAACCCCCATACCAAGCCCAAGCCGCAAAGCAGAGCCAATATAGAGGTAATCAATGCCACGCTGCCCGCGGTTTTGCCTTTGACCAAAAAGCTGATACCTGCCCCAGCTAGAGGAAGCAGCAAGCCAGCAAAGACCAGGAAGGAGAGGGTAGATTCACTCATATTCGACGAAGGTGGTGGTTCTTCAGAATCAAGGGCAAAGTAAGCAAGGGACCGGGCGATATTCAAGTGAAATCTTTGTCATGCAACCCATCCTTACACAAAGGGTCATTGCATTGTGGCCTTCAGAGCGAGGGTCAGGGATTATTTTTTGCTTCCTCTAACCAAATTATTCTGAATACGATGCGCATTTTTACCTTCCTCCTGCTCATGGGAGGGCTGCTGTCTTTGCAAGTCCAGGCTCAGCGCTGCTCTCCTTCACGCTCTTCTTGCCAATGCAACCGCTCCAATGACCTTCTTTATACCGAACTGGGCGGAGGGGCAAACTACTGGGTGGCCCGCACCGACCAAGCTCCCGAAACCTTCGGTCAAGAAAATGTTGGAGGGCAACTCAATGGCATGGTAGGACTCAGGGTTGACCGCAGAGACCGCCGCCGCGCCAATGTTCTGGGTGTATGGGGCAGCATTGGTTTGCCTTCAGAAACTGGATTGAATCGTCAGCTTTCATTGTTGGGGCTCAATCAAACTACCACCGCCGATCCTGTAGAAAATCAATTCCGTGAGATTGAGGGAGGATTTTTGCTTCGGGAACGCCTAAGGCTCAGTGCGGGAAAAGGGCAACAGTTTCTTACTCAGGTAGATGGCACCGAGACCATCCTAGATTACTACACAGGTACTGCGGGATTAAACCTCCGCTTAGGTCGCTCACTTTCTTGGAACAGTGCTGCAACAGTGGCACTAGGAGGCGACTACGAAGCCCCCATCTGGCGGGTTTCTACCGGTTTAGCCTTCTGGTTTAATTGGTTTGATGTGTAAAACCAGAAAATCGAGTACAGTTTTCGTAAAATCCCACTTATTTTCGGCGCTATTTTAGCCTAGATTTTACACGGCACAAATAGAGCAAAGTCCCTCTTCAAGCTCCTCATGGCGGTTTTGAAGGGGGACTTTGCTTGTGATGAGCACAAATCTTACCTACATAAATATGTATTAACAAATACTTAATGAGGTCTTAACTATTTACACACCCCCTCCCCTTAGTTTGGCTGAACCGACATCTCGTCCACCGTGATACAATTTTAGGCCCATGAATCAGCCATTGCTCGTAATCGTTGATGATGAAGAAGACTTGCTCGAGCTTTATGCCTATAACTTTAAGCGCCGAGGGTTTGCCGTTAAGACCTTTGAACGGGCCAAACCTGCCCTACATTTTATCCGAAAAAATCGCCCGGCCTTGGTCATGTGTGACTGGATGATGCCTGAAATGGATGGCCTTGAACTATGCAAAGCCATCAAAAGCAGCCTAGCACTTGCCGACCTACCTTTCGTCATGGTTACTTGCCGCACTGAGCGTCTCGCCAAGTCAGAAGCCTTAGCCGCGGGCGTAACAGAATTCCTCACCAAGCCCATTGGCATGGAGAACTTAGTACAGCGAATCAAATCCCTCCTTACCGACAGCATTAGAATCCCTGGGAAGATCAGCGCTCCCGAAAACTTGGGCTCTGCGGGCATGATGAATTAGCCTTGCGCAAAAGATCAGGTTAAGTTTGTGTAAGCACCAGATGGTTTTGCACAGAGATTGCTTTGTGTATCTTACAAGGAAGAGAAGTCCCATTGCCGAAGCTCATATTGGGTTAAGCAGATGACGGTCACTTCCTTTATGTCAACTCACCTACTCGTACCATGTGCTTGTGGGGCACCAGTAGCCTAAGCAAGCAGATCAAAGAAAAGGGAGTATACAGGATATGGGCTTATCACCAATAGCTTCTGCCATAGGTTCATATATTACTGCCCTGATCATCTTTTTCCTATCTGCCTAAACCAAGATTTTTCCGTTGCTCATGAACACCACCCAAGCGCCAATTCATACCATTTTCTGGACTGTATGGATCCTTTCCTTGGTGGCCTGCGGCCCCAATGATCCTGGAAAGCGCCCTCTAGAAACCACCATCAGTCCAGTAGGGCTCCGTTTTGTACGCTTGCAGGACAGTTTGGCAAGCATTCAGCCCCAAGGGAGCAACCTAGTAAGCATGAGAGATACCCTCGAGCATGCCAATGGCTACATCTGGCTTTCACGTATCCTAGACTTACAAGACGGACAAATCATCTTGGATGGGGATTTCATTGATGATCGGCAGGCTACTCAAGCCCTAATCGATGCCAGTCAGGTAAACCGGATCCGTATAGAAAGTCCTTCCTTTGAGACCCAAGAAGGGCTAAAGGTCGGCAGTACCTTCGCAGACCTGATCAAAGCTTTTCACGATTCTACCCTCTACATTGACCCCCTACCCGACTTCCAAATGTTGCAAGTTCAAATTCCCAATATGGGAATGTATTACCTATTTGAGGAGCCCAAGCAGCTGGATAGCGGTCAACTCGATATTTCACCAGACCATGTTCCTTCGGATTTACCAATCAAAGCCATTGTGGTGATGTGATTAGGCATTGAACGCGAGAGGAACTTTCATTAGTTTGCCGCGCAAATTACTTGATTCGATCCTCTTCCATGACCCAAAAGAACTTGAAATGTGTGGTGGGCATCCTGGGCTTACTCTTTTTGGCCATGTGGCTGCCGCTTTCAGCCCAAACCCTTCCGGACAAATTTTCGGTGGAGAAAGTCTCTCCCCCTATGGCAGAACCTGCCGGTATCCATTTTGATGAGCGAGGACATTTATACATCCTAGAAAAAAGAGGTCGGGTTCGCATCATGATGGGTGATTCACTCCTAGCTACTCCCCTGGTTGACATCCAGGAAGAGGTTGGCAATTGGAGAGACCATGGTTTACTTGGCTTTGCCTTGCACCCCAACTTTCTGAGCAACGGATATTTTTACCTTTATTATGCCGTAGACCGGCATCACTTGCTCCATTTTGGCCTGCCCAGTTATCATCCTGATTCCAATGAATATTTTGGGGCTACCATTGGCAGGATTACCCGCTATACTGCCGACCCGGCAACCGACTTTACCACTACCTTACCCGATAGTCGAAAAGTCTTGCTTGGCAAAACCCATGACAACGGACTCCCTATTCTGCATGAGTCTCACGCCGTGGGAGCACTCACCTTCGCCAAAGATGGCACCCTCCTGGTATCGGGGGGTGACGGAGCATCGTTCGATGGCATTGATGTAGGAGGTGATGCCAAGGGAGCTTACGCCTCCCAAGCACTCGCCGATGGCATCATTGCTCCCAAAGAAGACATTGGGGCTTGGCGCTCCCAACTCGTCGATTGCTATAATGGCAAAATCCTCCGCATTGACCCCGAAACTGGCCTAGGACTCCCTTCAAATCCTTTTTACAATTCCCAAGCCCCTGATGCGCCCCGCTCAAAAGTATGGGCTCTCGGTCTCCGCAATCCCTTCCGCTTCAGCGTTGCCTCCGAAAGTGGCAGCCATGCCGTCGAGGATGGGGATCCTGGGGTGATCTACATTGGAGACGTAGGGCTTTGGCATTGGGAAGAAATCAACGTAGCTGATGGACCAGGCCTAAATTTTGGCTGGCCAGCCTACGAAGGCATAGAATTATTGGGCTGGGCCTACCAGAGCAAACCTACCCTAAATCTAGACGCTCCAAACCCCGTTCAAGGCTGCGAAACCGATTATTTCTACTTTCAAGATCTACTGGTCCAAGCTCGTGGCGATCACCAATATCAGTTTCCCAATCCTTGCCAGCCCATCCTAGGGGTACCAGAAGACGTGCCCCATTTTGTGCATACCCCACCCGCATTAGAATGGGCCAACAAACTCATGGATACCTTGAGTACAAGGGTAGCAGTGGCTCCCGCCAATGGGGGCGAGGTTGAACCAGTAGAACTTGGCCAAGCTCAAGCGGATGTATCCGGCGAAAATTTTTGGGGTTCCTCCTCTACGGGAGGAGTTTTCTACGATGGGAGCTCCTTTCCAACGGAATACCAGGGCAGTTACTTCTTTGCCGACTATAGCGCCAAATGGATTCGCCGCATAGAAGTAAATGAGAGTCACCTACCCGTCGCCGTGCATCGCTTTGCCGGTTCTCGTTTCCCAGTTTCCGACCTCAAGGTTCACCCGCTCATTGGAGAT
>CAZFPQ010000284.1:0-8778 GCA_964521065.1 uncultured Bacteroidia bacterium
ACGCCGGTGTCTATCTCTACACCGCCAAGATCGGCACCCAAACCTACAAAGGAACCGTTACCCTATTGCGATAGGAGCCTATTTCGGATAGTTCAGGCAACAATGTGAGGCCCATGTTAAACTCCTTAGTTTGACATGGGCCTTAAAGATTATTCAAGTTTGCGTAAGAAACCCAGGTTTATGTAACTTACATGTGAGGAATCCAATATGAATTCCAACCACCACGATTAATCTACTTCTACTATGGAGCAACAAATCAATAGAAACCGGCTATTTCTAGCTAGTTGTGTCGCTTTGACGGTGACCGCCATGACCTTTGCCATCCGAGCAGGGATTCTTACCGAACTCAGTGAGGCATTTGGGTTGAGTGATACCCAATTAGGCTGGATCAATGCCATGGGTTTCTTAGGATTTCCTGTCGCCACCATGATCGGTGGACCTTTATACAATACCCTCGGACCTAAGCGCTTTATGTGGGTGGCCTTTGTCTGCCACATACTGGGTTTGATCCTTACCATTACGGCGGGAGGCTTTCTAGGGCTCTTGGTTAGTACCTTTTTGATAGGATTTGCCAATGGGTCCGTTGAAGCAGCTTGTAATCCCATGATCGCAGACATGTTCCCTGAGGACAAGACTACCATGCTCAATAAATTTCATGTATGGTTCCCTGGAGGTATTGTGATTGGTAGCTTAGTGGTGTTGATCATGGAAAGTATGGGCTTGGGCTGGCAGGAGCAAATTGCAGTTATGCTGGTCCCTACGGCTCTATATGCCTTCCTGATCTTTGGTCAAAAGTTTCCCCAACTTATTAATAGCGAAGGGTTTGATTTTAAAAAATTATTTCCTCCCATCTATTTGACCATCGTTTTGGCCTTCGTATTGATTGCTGCCTCTGATCTGACCTTATACAATTGGCTGGGAAGCGACATGGGGCTTTACATCAAGATCGGTCTATTGGTATTGGTGGCGGTGCTAGTTTACATCCAATTTGGACCTCTGTATTCCGCTTTTGCCTTTGCTATGTCATTAACGGCAACGTCTGAATTAGGAACCCAGCAGTGGGTGGAAAGAATACTTGGGAGTGCGGGTGCTCACCCGATGTTAATCCTAATTTTGGTAACGGGTCTCATGGCCGCCGGTAGATATTTTGGTGGCCCATTGATTCATCGTTTCAAGCCCATAGGGGTCTTGTTGGGTTCATCAGTGGTGGCCGCTATCGGTCTTTACTTGATGAGCATTGCCACCGGGCCAATGGTCTACGTTGCGGCTGTGCTGTTCGCGGTGGGTGTAATGTATTTCTGGCCCACAATGCTGGGTTCTGTGGCAGAGTATACGCCTGAGACAGGAGCTTTGGGCTTGTCCTTTTTGGGAGGGGTTGGCATGTTTGCCGTTTCCTTATGGCAGCCTGTGATTGGAGGTTGGCTAGATAGCGAAAGGGCGGCAGCTTTGGCCGAAGGACTCAGTGAACAAGCTGCAGAATTGGCTGCAGGACAAGCCGCTTTAGCCAATATTGCAATTTTTCCTCTGATCTTGATCGCGATCTTTGCGGGCTTATTCATCTACTTGCGCAACCGGAAAGAACCCGAACCGGAACGAGAAATGGCCTAGCTTTATGCACTTGGACAGAAGGAGTCGGGGCGCAGCGGTATGGTCTATAAGAAAAGGATTAACTTGAAAAAGCTACTTATTCCCTAACTCCTTAGCCAGTCTACCGGTTTCCTTTTGACCTCTTGCTTGGCTCGCCGTGAAAAAATATAGATGACCCAATAGCTTCAACAAGTTATTGGGTCACTTTTTATTTAGCCCTTAGGACCAATTCTATATCCAACTTTGAATAGGAAAAACTGGGTTGCCTCTGCAGATATGCCCACCGCCCATGGCCCTTTTTCTACCAAGGCTCCTAGCGAAACTCCCGGCGCCCAGCCTGAGTTTTGATTAGCACTGTAATTTGCACCAGCTAAGGCATTGATTGACCAGCGAAAACTTCCATTTGGGTTTATACAAAATCTGGCGCCCACTAGGGTTTGCACCTCATGGTCCCTGCTTTCATTTCCATTGATAAATCCTGATGTAACCACGCTGTAGAGGTATGAGACTTGGGCTTCCGCGGCAATGTGCTTAGCTAATTGGTAGCGTGGGTTAATACTTAGAGGCTGTTTGGGTTTTGGTGTTTCGAGCCCAAACGCTGGATTTTTTGGTTCTGACAAGCAGATTTTTTGAAGAATAGCGAGCTATTTCGAGAAAAATCGGCGCGGTCAGGTTCAAAAAAGACAAGTTTTGGCCGTAAAGGAAAAATCCAAACAGCCTCTTAGCTGCCCAGCAAGCCCATTGTCTAAAATGGGGGTTCCCAAGCCAAGCGTAGTAAGGACTGAAAAGGTGTGATCTTGAGCCATGGCTACGGTGCCATTGAAGAGCAGCCCCAAAATCAGAGAACAAATGAGAAGAAGATGTTTCATATGGCAATATAGGTTTTGAGTTTATGGGTCTGACTTGGCAAATGGCGATGGCTCTAGCCAGCCCTACCCGCTTCTGCATTCCGCCAGAGAGCTCGGCTGGATAGAGTTTGTGGACGTTGGGCATTTGGACCCTTTCAAGACAATAGTCGACTCGATCCCGAATTTCGGCTGGTGTACCTGCCCCAAAAAGCTTTAATGGGAAACTCACATTTTCTTCCACGGTCATGGAATCAAATAACGCGGAGCTTTGAAATAGCATACCGATGTTTTTCCGAATTTCTTTCAGCTCCTTTTTCGATACTTGGTGAAAAGGGACACCATCGTACAGCACCTCCCCTTCATCTGGCTCCAATAGACCTACAATGCATTTAAGCATCACACTTTTTCCGCTGCCACTCGCGCCTATGATCATATTGATCTTTCCTGCTTCGAATGAAAAGTCTATGCCTTTGAGAACTTCCTTTTCACCGAAAGACTTGCGCAGGTTGCGGATTTCGATGGACATCTTGCTTTGCTCTTAGTTGTTTAGGGGTGCAAGTTCGCTATTTCACCCAGGTTTGCAAATTATCCAACCTGATACAAAACCCAGCTTTATGCAAAATTTTTTTAAGCTGATTCTCTTCTTAAGCAGTATTGCGGTTTTCTGTACCTCCGGTTTGCTCTTGGGGCAAACCAGCCCGCAATCCATGGGGCACGATGTATATGAGAAATGGAGAAGCATAAAATCCTATGAAATATCTCCTTCCGCCAAGTGGCTCCACTACGAAATAGGCCCCGCCAAGGGGGATGGCCATTTGTTTCTGCTCGAGACCGGGACGGAACAATTAGATTCTGTTCATCGAGGAACTCAAGCCGAGTTAGCTGGGGATGAGTCATTTTTGGCCTTCAAAATCAAACCTCATTACGATACCATCCGCCAAGCAAAGATAGAGCATGTAAGTAGCTCAGAGCGCCCACAGGATAGTTTGGGGGTATGGATGACTGGGAGTTTGGACTTGGTCAAAATTCCCCTGATTCAATCCTTCAAGGTTGCCGAAAAGCAAGGTTCATGGCTGGCCTATCAGGCTAAGCACCCTAAAGTAGATGAGCCAGAGCCAGACTCTACCAGCGTAGATAGCAGTGAAGAGAAGACCCCTGCCCCCAAAGGCTCCTATTTCGTCTTATGGAAGCCCAGCTCTGGCGATAGCATTTGGCTACCAAAAGTAGAGGAGTATACAGTTTCCCGTCATGGCCACGTCATTGGTTTTATCCATGACCTGGAGAGTGATTCGCTAGACTCTGTTTGTGTTCAGTTGTTCATCACCTCTACTCGACGTCTAGATACCCTATACGTAGGACCTGGTAAAGCTCAGGACCTGGTGATTCATGATGAAGGGGAAGGATACCAAGTAGCATATCTAATGACTACCGACACCGGTGAGGTGAAAACCTATGACCTCATGTGGTCTGAAGGGGATGAATTGATTTCTTTGGCCAGTTCAGATTCCGGAGATTTGCCGGAAGGGCTTACCGTGAGCCCTGATCAATCTCCCTATTTTTCACGCTCCGGTGGCCGCTTATTCTTTGGCTTAGCTTCTATTCCTGAGCCATCGGTGGAGGATACCATCCCTTCTGATGAAAAGCCTGCTTTGGATGTATGGAACTGGCAAGACTCCCGCTTGCAGCCACAGCAATTGCTTGAAAGAGATGAGGACTTGGAACACAGTGATTTGGCGGTCATTCACCTGGCGGAGCGACGCATGGTCCGCTTGGGAGATCAGAAAAAATATTACGTGAGGACCTATATAAAGGGAGATGGCAATTTTGCCTTAGCCGCAGACCCCAAGAGGTATGAGATCCGGAGCTCTTGGGATGCACCTGGATACCGAGATTACTACGTGGTAGATGTGAACACAGGAGAAGAAGTATTTAGATTAGAAGAAAAGCGATATCCCGTCTCTATTTCCAAAACAGGTCGTTTTTTGTTGTACTGGGATGAGATCGGTCTTGCCTGGCACAGCATTGACCTGAAGAGTAGGGAAGACAAAAACTTGACGGGGAATCTGGGCGTGGCCTTTTTCGATGAAGAGCATGATATCCCTACTCCGCCTTATCCTTATGGAGTTGCTGGATGGGGAGAGGAAGATGCATACTTGGTGTTAGAAGATAAATATGACCTCTGGCGCGTCGATCCTAGGGGACGAAAAAAGGCTCGGCGACTTACGCAAGGACGAGAAGATCGCATTGATTTTAATTATGAGCGCCTTGATGACGAGGAAGAATTTCTTCCCGGGGGAGATTGGATGCTCTTAGGAAACCACGAAGAGGACAAAAGTAGTGGGTATTACCTTCTAGCAAGAGGGGCTGAAGGGAATGAGTTGACAGAACTCATTCATTCAGCTCACCGTTACAATGCCTTGGCCCGTGCTGAGAATGCAGAGACTTTGCTATTTCGCCGCCAATCCTATCGCGAGTACCCCGAACTGTGGATTACCGACTCTCGCTTCCGTGAGCCCAAACAATTGACCCTCACCAACCCCCAGCAAAAAAAATATCGTTGGGGAACGGTTGAGATGATTTCTTGGGAGGCCTTTGATGGTCGGGACTTCGATGGACTGCTGTACAAGCCGGATGATTTTGATCCTAGTAAGAAGTATCCAGTTTTGATTTATTTTTACGAAAAAACCTCGGATCGCCTCCACAACTACTCTACACCTGCCCCTTCTCGATCCATAATTTATCCGTCTTGGTACAACAGCAATGGCTACGTGGTATTCATGCCTGACATTGCCTACGATACCGGAGAACCTGGCCCTGATGCATACAATTCTGTGGTTTCAGGAGCTGAGACCTTGATAGAACGCTATCCCTGGGTCGATGCTGATAACATCGGAATTCAAGGACAAAGTTGGGGTGGCTACCAGGTTGCTTATTTGGTGACACGAACCGATATGTTCAAAGCAGCCATGGCAGGGGCACCTGTGAGCAACATGACCAGTGCCTATGGAGGAATTCGCTGGGGAAGCGGCCGCAGTCGGATGTTTCAATACGAACGCACTCAGAGCCGCTTGGGAGCCACTCTATGGGAAAATCGCACCCGTTACATTGAAAATTCTCCGCTCTTTTATGCAGACCGCGTAGAAACACCTCTTCTGATGATGCACAACGACGACGACGGAGCAGTTCCTTGGTATCAAGGCATCGAATACTTTGTGGCTTTAAGGCGCTTGCAAAAGCCGGTGTGGATGCTCGTTTATAACGGAGAAGCTCATAACCTAAGGCAGTGGCCTAATCGAGTCGATCTCAGTATTCGAATGTCCCAATTCTTTGATCATTATCTCAAGGATGAACCCGCTCCTAAGTGGATGACTCAAGGAGTTCCTGCGACCCAGAAAGGCAAAGATTTGGGCTATGACTTAGATGGCGAGGCCACAGACCGAGAATAAAAATTATCCAAGTAAGCGGGCATAAGAAAAACGGTAATCGGGGTACGGGAGTACGGGGTATGTTGCGGTATTCATTCACCTTGTTATCCATAGCCTGTACCGCCATACCCCGATTTCTTTTGTCCAGGTACTTAAGATGTTGGCACTGGTGAAACGACTTCCATCTTATTTGAAAATAAATTCTATCAAAAAACAATGGCGGCCACTTCTATATGGCCGCCATTCCTATCTTAATATCCCAACCTCTGAATTATCGGTCCATGTCGCTGTCATCATCCGAGGCTTCGGTATTCTGAACGGCAGCTTCGTTTTTGAGGTAGCGATCTAGCCAATCGAAATATACTCGATGCCAAAGGACGCCGTTTTGTGGTGACTGCACCCAGTGTCCTTCGTTAGGGAAATAGAGGAAGCGAGAGGGAATGCCCTGTAACTGAGCGGCGTTGAAGGCCTGCATGCCTTCTCCGATGGGAACTCGGAAGTCTTTTTCTCCATGAATCACCAAGATGGGAGTATCCCAGTTCCTGACGTACAAATGAGGTGAGTGAAGCTTGTAGCTGGGGTTGGGCTTAAGCTCCCAATATGCTCCTTCTAAGTCATGGTTAGCGAAGAACATCTCCTCGGTAGTTCCATACCAGCTTTCGAAGTTATACAGCCCACAATGTGAGATCAGGGCAGAGAACCGCTTTTCGTGGTTGCCAGCCAACCAATAAACAGAATAGCCTCCAAAACTAGCTCCGACAGCACCAAGATTGTTGTTGTCTACGTACGACTCCTCGGCCAAAGCGTCAATGGCGCTTAGATAATCCTGCATAGCCTGCCCTCCCCAATCGCCAGCGATTTGATCATTCCATTCCCTACCAAAGGAAGGAAGTCCGCGGCGGTTAGGAGCTACCACTATGTAGCCTTTGGCTGCCATCAACTGAAAATTCCAACGGTAGCTGAAAAACTGGCTAACGGCAGACTGGGGGCCTCCTTGGCAGTACAAAAGGGTAGGATAGCTTTGCGAGGGGTCAAAGTCAGGAGGGTAAATGACCCAAGTAAGCATTTCCTTCTTATCCGTGGTGGTAATCATCCGCTTTTCCACCTTGCCCATTTTGAGGCGGCCTAAGATTTCAGCATTGGTGCTGGTCAAGGCTTGCTGCTCTCCTTTGCGTGTGTCTACACGAAAGATCTCGGTAGGAGCAGACATAGACTGACGGGTGGCTACTAGAGCCTCTTCACTCACTTGGAAATCAGTATAATTGTGGGTGCCATTGGTGATTTGGCGGAAAGCCTTGGTCTCTATGTTGATGGCTGCTAATTGGTAGGTGGCTTGAACCCCGGTGATGAAATAGATGCTTTCGCCATCGCTACTCCAAGTAGGATGATTGCAATCCTGGTTTAAGCCAGTAGTCAGCTCTCGCTTAGCCCCGCTAACTAAATCCATGACGAAGATACGGTTGCGATCAGACTCGTAACCTGGAGTTTCCATGCTATTCCAAGCGATAGATCTGCCATCGGGTGAGAAAGCAGGTTCGCGGTCATATCCCAACATCCCCTCGGTGAGGTTGCGGGTAGACTTGCCCTCTACATCGTATAGGTAGATGTCAGAGTTGGTAGATTCTGCGTAATCTTTGCCAGAAAGCTTTTTGCAGGTGTAGGCCAGGTATTTTCCGTCGGCGCTCCAAGCGATCTCTTCCATGCCTCCAAATGGATTCATAGGACTATCAAATGGCTCTTCAGGCATGATGTCGTCCCCTTCGAGAATTTGAACACCATCCACGTAGTCTGCGACAAAAACATGGCTATAGGCGTAATCATGCCATCCTTTCCAATGTCTATACATCAGGTCGTCTATGATACGGGCATCTGCTTTCGGCAGGTCGCTGTATAGTTCATTGACCGTTGGGTCGAGCTTTACGTCCTGCACATAGAGTATTCGTCGGCCATCTGGGGAATATTCGAATCCGTTGATTCCCCCTTCGATGTCGCTTACTTGCCGCTTGTCGGTTCCATCTGGGTTCATTTCCCATAGCTGAACGCTGCCTGATTCGGCAGTCAAAAAGCCAACCTTGTTGCCATCAGGGCGCCAGCGCGCATTGAATTCACTTCCTTCAAAAGCCGTGATTTTCTTGACTTGTCCTCCTTGACTAGAGATGGAATATAAGTCGCGATCCCCCTGGTTGGCCGAAAGATTGTAGCGGGTAACACCATAAATAGTCAAGTTGCCATCGGGAGAAACATCATCGAGAGACACTCGTCCCAATTCCCACAAAAGCTCTGGGGAGAGGCGGTCATTTTGTGCGGCCAGAGGTAAGCAAGCTGCCATCATGAGGATGGCCCAAATCTTCTTCATGTTCGGTTGTTTAGAGATCTAGGGTAAAAGAGAAAGGGCTTCATGCCGGGGGTAAAATCTATAAGCCTCAAATATAGGCTTAAATGCGCGAAAATGGGCATTTCTTTTCAATCGATAGAATATACAAGCTCCAAGGGATCAGGCAGTGAAATCAAGATGCAATGATCCTAATAGAGGCGCTGTCAGGCTTGGTATCTTTTGATTAACCACAGGTAATCAATGTTAATTCCTTTTTCGTATTAGTTTCCGTTCTCTCCCAATGCCCACAAGTACCTTTATGGCTAATATTGCTATCTTTTCAAGTAGCCAATGGTTGTTGATAATTTTGTCCGGATAAGAGTTGGGCTTGGACTGATTTAAGCTGCCAGGATAAATGAGAGTCATGGATTCTCTATACCCTCTGCCCTTATCCTTCCTAGTTCAGGGCCTCACCCCTTTTATTCCTATATTTCGCCTAAGCTAGTGGACATAAGAAAAATGCTAATCAGGGTAGGGGAGTACAGGGCATGTTCTGGCAATTATTCATTCTTATAACCGTAGCTCCGTAGACCATACCCCGATT
>CAZFPQ010000285.1:0-8745 GCA_964521065.1 uncultured Bacteroidia bacterium
ATCTGAGGCGTACAGGGAATAATTTGCGGTAATATTGTTACCAAAACCCGTTTGGGCAGCACCGTTGAAATAGGCAAAGCTCAGTGTATTGGAGGCGCTCCCCTCAATCTGGACTTTGGCAAGTGTAGGATAGGTCGTACCGATGCCGATATTGCCAGTCTGACGGTTGATGATCATATCAGGATCATCTGTACTGGTGGCACCTGCATAAAACTCCAGAAGATCCGGCCCTACGCCAAATCCATAGAAGTCCTCACCAGTAGCATCCTGAAACAGGGCTAACTTGCGTCCAGCAGTCCCCCCCAGGTGAAGCATATGCTGAGGAGCATTTGTGCCTATTCCCAGATTGCCATTTTTTAGCACGGTTAATGCGTTGGAGCGGTCAGAGGAAGAGGTTCCATTTCCGACTGTGAGGATAGGCTCAGTGGGCACCCAAGCAAGAGGTGCTCCTCCGCTGGCTTCATTGTAGGAACCTATAGTCGTCTCCGCAAATGAACTGGCTATCAGCCCCTGCCCACCTGGAATGGTAGCATACCTGCCTGCGGCCTGATTGAGCAATCCTCCCCCGATGGTGGTGTTTGCACCACTCGCAGTATTGTTTCTTCCCCCCCCGATGGTAGATAACTGACCAGCCGCTATGAATGTGGCTCCATTCCGAAAGGTTTGTAGGTCCACAGAGTATTCTCCTTTTGTATTACCAGTTGAACCAAGTGCCCTACGCGCTTGCAAATTATAGACATTCCCTCCTGTTCCCTGGAGAAGCGAGCCTCCTTGTTGCCAGTTGGCGGTTCCATTGGCATCAGAGCTCAAAACAAATCCATCCTGCTGACTCCCATTTTGTAGGGTGATGCCTTGTGTGATGATGCTTCCATTGACTTCCAAACCAGAAAGGTTGGTAATGGACTGGGCGTTGGCATCATTGCCCTGGCTAAGTACTTCTCCAAGGTTCTGGGGGCCATTGCCACTTACCAATGTCCCCGTAATGGGATCAACAGCAACAGCAATCTCCTCTGCACAGGCTAGCTCAAAAACTTTGATTTCATTACTGGTAGTTTCAAGTACATAGGCATAGTTACCAGATACAGATACAATAGCAGGGAATGAGCCGAGTCCAGTGAGATTCGCTACAATACCTGGATTCGCAGGATTTTTTACATCTATTACCTTCAAGTCGTCGGAACCTGTATCTACTACATACGCATAGCCACTTTCGACTACGATACTATACGGCTCAGAGCCTAATGCTAGGCTTGTGAGGAGCGTAAGGTCGGATGGAGTCGTGATATCTATCACCTTCAAATCACCGGAGAGGAAGTCAATTATATAGGCATAGTTACCTGAAATAGCGATTTTGTAGGGATAGCTGCCAATTCCCAAAAAATCTACAACAATCGGACTAGATGGATTGCTGAGATCTATTGCATGGACTCCTTCTCCAACTCCTGAAGTTAATACGTAGGCGTAGTTTCCAGATAGAGCGATGTCTATAGGTTTGCTATTGTTGCCAAAACCAAGGCTACTCACCAGGCTAGGGCTGGTGGGATTACTTACGTCTATCACATTGAGGTCGTCATCATCCCAATCCACTACATATGCATAGTTTCCTGCTACCGCCAGAGACCGAGGTTCGGGACCTATTCCCAAGGTTCCTGTAAGGGTAGGGGTGGTGGGATCACTTATATCAAAAATCCTCAGCTGACCATTAGAAACCGTTGTATATACATACGTACCCTGGATTGCCATTTTCTCGGTGGCGGACGAGCCTTGCGCTACCCCTCCTATGAAACTGATATTACTCGGATCACTGATGTCATACACCAAAAAAGAGTCAGTTTTTGCTACATAGAGATAGTTACCTGAAGACACCAAACTTCGAATCGCGGGCAAAGATAAAGACAGGGTATTTACCGGACTGATACAGGAAAAATCCCGGGCTACAGTAGGGGCAATCAACTGTCTCAAAGATTGCCAGTTTGCCCTCCCATCGGCATCTGAGGTAAGCACATAGCCCGCCTGCTGATTGCCATCTGTATATTGAAATTGCCCCACCAGGTCCAGCCTGGCACCTGGGGAAGTAGTTCCCAGGCCCAGATTTCCATTTTTGAGTAATGTCAAAGCATTGGAGCGGCTGGAATTTGAGCTTCCATTTCCGACCACCAAAAGGGGTTCGAGCGGCTGGGGGCTTGACGCCAGGACAGGGGTGTCGATAACATTGAAATATCCCAAACCAGTTTCCCCGAAGGAATAAACCTGGATGCCCCGGCCACCGGGGATAGTGGAATTTCTACCTGCCGCGATGTTTTCAAAGCCGCCCCCAATCGAGGCCCCATTTTCTAGCGTCTGATTGTCATTCCCCCCTGCAATGGTAGAGTTGTCTCCCATAGCCTGGTTGAATGCTCCCCCGCCTATGGTACTAAATGTAGAAGGGACTTGATTTTCGCTTCCGCCACTTACTACCGAAAATCCTCCAGAGGCGGTGTTGCTCTCCCCACCAGCTAACACAGAAAATCCACCAGAGGCCACTTGTAGCGTATCCAATCGGAAGGTCTGTAGGTCTACTGAGTGTTGGCCTCTTGGATCTCCGGGGATATTGCCCTCCCTGAGTGCTCTCAGGTTAAATGCATTCCCATCGGTACCTTGAACGGTTCCAGCCCGCCCTACTCGATTCCAGATAGCACCATCAAAATACCAAAAAGAATTGGCGGTGCTGTCGTAGACCATCAGTCCTTGAGCAGGACTTACAATAGAGACTCGGCTCATGCTATCCATCCGTGGAACGAGCATCCCTTTGTCCGTACTTTGCACATCCAGCATGGCAGAAGGATGCGGGTCATTTCCAGATGTGTTGATGCTGACCCCCTCGGTTTGAGCTGCTAAGCGCAGGCTTAGTAGGACGCTAAACGTGATTAAAATAATTCGCTTCATTGCTTGCTTGTTTGATGATGAGCAAAACAATGAAAGGCTCCTCAGCTTGACTTGGAGCATTGTACGCAATGCTTGGACCATTGTACCAAGGGACCTTGAGAGGCTCTGAGGACTTATATTTCTTTCATCCCATGTTCACAAAGGGAATTCAGAGCTTCTAAAAAAGAAGCCCCCCTTTCCCGAGGGAAGGAGGGCTAACAAGAATGAAACAAAAGTCCTTAGCGGCTTTGGTGACTATGAGAAGGACTAGACAATAGCAGGGATTCAAGGGTGTACAAACGAGCTTCGAGCTCCTCCATTTGTTCAGCCTGAGTCTGTAAAGCGTCGATTTCGGCTTGCTGAGCTTCATTCTGCTCCTTGAGCGCTTCATTCTCTGCCTCCAACGCCTCAATCCGTCGCTGTTGCTCCTGCGTCGCACTTACATTCAGCATGGAGAGGGCCTCGTAGTCCACGGTGTGGAAGTCATCTACCTCACGGCCATAGACGAAGAGAGGCGGGACCGCTTTGCTGCGGGAGGCGGGAGGCGAGACTAAGAGGCCGGAGACCTGGAAGCGGTCAGCCTCCACCTTACTTACCCCGTACACCTTAGCCCCTTCCTCCGTGATGAGCTTGACGCGCTCGCCGACCTCTAGGTCGGTGGCCAGCATAATCCATCCGTTCTGGACCTCCGCGCGCTGATAGATATCGGGCACCACTTCGGTCAGGTCGGTGTTGACGGCTTGGGGATAGACCTCGGCGACTTGCTGGGCGATGACCTTTTTGATCTCATGGGTACCCTTGGCAATGCTATCACGCAAACGGTAATCGGTGACTTCGATCTGCATCAGGGTGCTGAGGTCCTCATTGCCGTCCGAGATCCCCTGGATGGTTTTGATGCGTCGGTCGGAGTGGGCAAATACTTCCAAAGCGGCGATGCGCTGATCTGCGTAGAGGGAGTATTGGTAGGTGGAAGGAGGATCGCCAGCGCCAGTTACACCGCTGGGAGGTAAAAATCCGACTATGGGAAGGTCTAGAGTGGGTCCACCGGCAATTTCCAGTCTGGCGCGGGTAGGGGTAGTGGTGCCGATTCCGACATTACCCGTCAGGCGGTTGATGACCATATCAGGATCATCTGTACTGGTGGCACCTGCATAAAACTCCAGGAGATTCACCCCTACGCCAAATCCATAGAAATCCTCACCAGTAACGTCCTGAAATAGGGCTAACTTGCGTCCAGCAGTCCCCCCTAGTTGGAGCATATGCTGAGGATTGTTGGTGTTTATGCCCACATTGCCGTTGGCAGCGACATATACACCTTCGTTGTCTCCATCGCCAGAAAGGAAATTTGTCCCTAGCTGGATAGGTTGAGTAGCCGTGTGATCGCCCAGATTGTCTCCGCCTGAAATTGATTGCCAACTCGCTACCCCATTCGCGTCGGAAGTAAGGACATATCCTGCCTGTTCATTGCCATCTTCGTAACGAAACTGCCCCACTACATGCAGCGTGGTATCGGGAGTCGAGGTTCCCAAACCCAGGTTGCCGTTTTTGAGGAGGGTTAGGGCATTGGAGCGATTGAACAGGTCTCCATTTCCAATCACGAACAGTGGATCTGAAGCAATGGGCAGGGAATCTGTTCCGAGTATATCTTCATTGAAATATCCCAATGCCGTCTCTGCGTATGATTTTGTTTGCAGTCCTATACCACCAGGGATGGTACTGTATCTCCCAAAGGTGCGGTTCCGTTTGCCTCCCCCAACGGTAGCCCCAATTTCAAGGGTCCAGTTGTCTGATCCCCCTCCAATAGTAGTTGTAAAGCCTTCTGCCAGATTGAATTCGCCTCCCCCTACTGTAGAATACACACCACTGGCAGTATTGCTGGCCCCTCCGCTAAGCGTGGCCCCTTCGCCAGATGCCACCATAGAGCCTACAAATCTAGTCGTTTGTAAATCAACAGAATGCTCTCCCCGGCTGTCTCCTGTTGTCCCGCCTTCATTTACAATCCGAAGGTTAAGGGAATTTCCATCGGTTCCTTGAACTGTTCCCCCAATGCCATCTCCAACAGGTGCCTGCCAACTCACTACCCCATTGGCATCGGAAGTCAGGACATATCCATTCTGCTGATTCCCATCTTCATAGCGGATTTGGCCGATCACGTGGAGGGTGGTATCAGGGGTAGAGGTACCCAAGCCTAGATTCCCGTTTTTGAGCAAGGTCAGGGCATTAGAGCGATTCATGGGAGAGTCCCCATTGCCGACCACCAATAGCCGGTCACTTGGCTGACCGATGGGCGTATAGTCTAAGTTGAAGGAGCCCAGGGCAGTTTCAGCGTCTGCTCGTGTAATAAGGCCCCTTCCACCGGGAATGGTGCTTAACTCTCCCGTGGCCAGGTTTAGGATCCCGCCCCCAACCGTGGCTCCCTCCCCTGAGACAATATTCTGACTTCCCCCACTGATGGTAGCAGAATCGGCTACGATGAGATTCTGAAAGCCGCCGCCTATGGTTGAATGCCCTCCCGTCGTTTCGTTTTCAGAGCCTCCTGCTATGGTAGAAAAACGTGCCGCTGCTTCGTTATCTTCTCCTCCTCCAACGGTAGCACCTTGTCCAGAGGCTTCATTTTTAACCCCACCGCCTATGGTTGAGCCATTTCCAATGGCAGCATTTTCTCCACCCCCACTGATGGTGGCAGCTAATCCATCTGCGAGATTAAACCCACCTCCTCCAATGGTAGCAAAATCTCCAGTTGCCTGATTGTCTGATCCCCCTCCTACGGTGGTGCCATTATTGTCACTGAGGTTGTTAAAACCTCCTGAAATGGTGGCATATTGCCCGCTCGCCTGATTGTCTGATCCCCCTCCTACGGTACTGCCCTCCTTATTGCTAAGGTTAAAGCTCCCTCCTGCGATGGTGGCATGGGTACCGGAAGCAACCTGGGTGCTGTCGTTGCGCAGGGTCTGAAGATCAACCGAATGTTCCCCCCGGGGGTCGCCCCCAAAGCTGCCCTCATTCAGGGCGCGTATGTTGTAGGTTCTGCCATCGGTTCCCTGGACAGTCCCCCCTGAACCCGCGATTTCCTCCCAGGAACCAGCGGCGGCACTGTAGTACCAAAAGGATTCTGTATTGGTGTCAAATACCAAAAGGCCCTGGGCGGGATTGCTGATGGCCATACGTTCGGTACTGCTCATCCTCGGGATGAGCAGGCCCCGGTCGGCACTTTGTACATCGAGGATCGCACTTTGATTGGGTGCACTTCCGGTGGTGTTGATGCTGACCCCCTCGGTTTGAGCTGCTAAGCGCAGGCTTAGTAGGACGCTAAACGTGATTAAAATAATTCGCTTCATTGCTTGCTTGTTTGATGATGAGCAAAACAATGAAAGGCTCCTCAGCTTGACTTGGAGCATTGTACGCAATGCTTGGACCATTGTACCAAGGGGCCTTGAGAGGCTCTGAGGGGCTATATTTTCCCCTAATTCTACTTTGGCAGGTTACAACACCTGCGCCTTCAAAGGCTATTTCTCAGCAAAACTGATCGAGCGAGATCGACTTTAATAGGCTGGAAAGGTCAATTTTCCCTTTCGGAAATCAGAGGAATTGTAGCCATAATTTAAGTTGGCAAAGTAAAACTATAGTCTGACAACGATAGACTTGTGAAAGGTAGTTCCACGGCATGCCGTGGAGCTACCTCGGATGCGCCCGCAGGCATCTCCTAGCTGCATCCAGAATGGCTGGTCAGAATCACAAATCTCACCTTGCAGAACTATAAGTAAGATGTAAGAGCACCGAGATGGGTATGATGAGGCAGACTTAGGTGGGTAGCTCTAAATAGTTTGTACAGTGCGGCCTAGCGGGTTTAGTGAATTAGTTGAGGAAACCAACCACCCCAAAACGTTCTAACATCAACGTCATCTATCCGACGCTGTTATGAAACCAAGCATCCAACTCCTATTAGGCCTTCTGCTATTTGGCAAGCTATTCGCCCAGACCGAAAACCGTACTTCTATCTTTGAGTTGGAAGTAGATGCGCCCTATTGGCTGGGAAGATACAGCGGAACGCCTGCCGTCCTCGCCAAGGATAAGCCCACAAGATTGGATTATCACCATCGAGTAGCTCCTTCTTTCGCAGTGGGATATCGTTGGAAGAAGGGGCGGGTGCTCTCTTGGGCGGTACAGCTGGGGTATACCCCTAGAGGTCAGGTAAGCGGCAGTACCCGTTTTGAGTCCTTGGCCAGCAACCGCCGCGATGGTGACAGTTGGCGATCTTTGGTATCAGGTGGGTATCCGAGTGCCGGAGGTGCTGTCAACAATCCCTTTTTGTCCTCCTCCCCTCGCACTGCGAAACGCATTGACGACCAAGGAAGTGGGATCGATGCCTCCGGAGTCAGGCCCCTGCTGATGGCTTATTCAGACTTTGACCGGAATGGAGCCGATAATTCTTCCTTGGAAATTAGTGAATCCGGCCATAGTTCTGCCTTGGATTTATCTTTTGGCCCAGCTTATGAATGGTCCAATCGGCACATGAGGCTCATGGGCTACGCAACAGCTGGCCTCAGGTGGGTACGAAGATCTATCTCTTACTATTCCCATTATGAGGCAAGGGTAGGCAGCAGACTGGATTCTCCCTATGTATATCAAGATCCTACTGGATTTTTTTATCAGGAGTTGGTCACCCATGAGCCCAGGACTGAAGCATCAAGCTCAGAAAACACCTTGAGCAAAAACCTTTTTGTGGTCAATGGAAGGCTGGGATTGTCTTATGGTTTCATCATCAAAAGCCGGCTCATCATCGACTACCGGGTAGAGCTCAATGCGTCGCTGGGCATGAAGGATGTCTACACATTCACTTTGGACCATTATTTTGATGTAGAGACCAATCAGTTTTCAGAACAAGCCAGGACCTTTACCCTCACGAGGAGCCACCCTATTTGGAATCTTACCCATGGACCCCGGCTTTCGTGGATAATGTAAAGCAAGAGGCCAAGGGAAAAACGGTAAGCGGGGTATGGAGGTATGGAGGTACGGGAGTAAGTTGCGGTATTCATCCTCATAGCCATAGCCCGTACCGCCATACCCCGATTCCTTCCGTCCAACTGCTGGGGGTTGCACCAGAGCCTAGTTCGAAGTCGCCAACCGGGGGGCTTGTCGGTGCTTGGTTTTTTGCTCAAACTCATAAGCGAGATGTAGCAGTGCACCTTCTGACCACTTCCTGCCAAAAATGGACAAGCCCACTGGCAAACCGTGAACCATGCCCATGGGGACGGTGATGTTGGGGTAGCCAGAGATCGCAGCAGGTGAGGAACTCCCCATCCCAAAATGGTCTCCATTGACCAGATCGGTGGTCCAGGCGGGGCCACCTGTAGGGGCGATGATCGCATCCAACTGGTACTCCTCCATTACCCGGTCGATGCCCTCTTCCTGGCTGCCCTGGCGCGCCGTTTCCAATGCGTCCAGATAGGCAGGATCGGTCAAATCACCTTTGCCCGCTGCAGCCCGTATTTCATGCTGATCAAAAAACTGCCTCTCGATGGAGTCCTCCTCATTGAATTGGATTAATTCCTGCATCACCGAATCGGGATTTTGGTCGGGCGCGATGTAAGCCGCCAAACCGGCTTTGAATTCATAGAGCATCAGCTGGTAGGAAGCTCTGCGGGTCTGTCCCGATAGGATTTGGTCAACCTCGACGATTTCTACCCCTTCGGATTCAAAAAACCGAATCACTTCGGCCATCAAGGTGTCTACCCCATGATGCCGCCCTCGGCTGCTGGTATACCAGCCAAGTCTTTTTCCTCGAAGTTGCCCAGTCTTCAAAAAAGACGCATAGTTGGCTTCTGTTTTTCTGTCTTCTTG
>CAZFPQ010000286.1:0-8694 GCA_964521065.1 uncultured Bacteroidia bacterium
CTTTGAATCCCTTTAAGGAACACTCAAAAAATAAGTTATGCCTTTTTGCTTGGCCTTTTGCCCCATCTCTTCGTCACTGGCTCAGCAGTGGGCCCCTTAATCCCACTGCTTCGCACCTTAGCTCCGACGGGTCGGAATCTTCGACTCGCTAAGGTCGATTTTCCTTCCTTGATCTGGAACAAAACTCCTACGCGAAAGCGACATGTTATTTTTTTCGTGTTCCTAAGGAAGGATAAAGGTAGGTCTTTGAGTAATATTCAAAAATAGCCTAAGATTTTAACTGCTGTTTAATGTTGGCTTCATGAGCTAATTACCTGATTCTGTTGAAGATCTGATATATGGGGGTTTGTGGATTTAAATAAAAGTTAATATTGGCTAATAAAATAGCAGCTAATTTCACTGATAGTTAATTTAAGTCTAACACTTTCCCTCTTCATTTGTGACAAAGCCTTGGGGAGTTACACTTGGCAAGCATGAAGAGGGATTCGGTGACATCAGGAGTTTCGAGGTTGTAGGGCAAAACGCCTAGGCCATTACTCGCTCCTTTTCCGATCCTACCGCTTCATTTGCCTAGTCATACGCAAATCCCGCTCACTTGCGGTACTCAAGCTTACTGAATCGAATTTTCCTCGGATCAAGGGCCAATCCCTATTGATCACGAGCCGGATGTATGATGTGTTTTTTGCCGCCAGGTTGGTCTGGTGTGTCAATAAAGCCAGTTCCTCTTCAATTCAAGAACCTTACGTATGAACAAAACTGACCTAAACTACTTGATGTCAGGAAAAAGCTTCTTCGCACTGTTATGGGTGCTAGTAGGAACGCTTTTTTCTGCCCATGCGCAGCAAGCCATCCAGGGACGGGTGGTAGATGCGGGTACTGCTGAGCCCATCGAAGGGGCCAGCGTCTTGGTGATGAACAGTACTGTAGGTGCCATTACAGATGCCAAGGGGGCCTTTTCCTTGGAAAAAGTGATGCCCAGCGATGTACTGACCATCTCTTTTCTCGGCTATGAGAAAGCGACCGTTGAAGTCGGGGGCCAAACTTTCATCACGGTTTCTCTGCAAGAAGGTGAATTCACCCTGAACGAAGTAAGCGTTACCGCCCTAGGTATCAAGCGTGAATCGAAGTCCCTTGGTTACGCGGTGCAGCAAGTGGAGGGAGAAGACATACAACAAGTGCGAACGCCCAACCTGTTGAACAATCTTACCGGCAAGGTGGCAGGCGTCAACATCACCCAAGGCGGATCAGGAGTAGGTTCCACCGCTCGCATCGTCATCCGGGGTGAGTCTTCTTTGTCTGGTGACAACCAGCCTCTTTTTGTGGTAAATGGTATTCCCATCAGCAACGCCAATGGAGGCAACGGTCGCGCCCAGGGCAACCTGGAAGCCGACTATGGCAATGGTGCAGCTGACATCAGCCCTGATGATGTGGAGAGTGTAACCATTCTTCGCGGGGCCAATGCGACCGCCCTGTACGGTTCTCGTGCCGCAAATGGAGTAGTGCTGATCACCACCAAGTCTGGCCGTGGAAGCGAGGGCTTCAGCGTGAGTGTAAACTCATCGGTCACCATGGAGAATCCCTTGCGCATTCCCCAGTACCAGAATGACTATGGACAAGGCGCTGGTTTTAACTTCGCCTTTGTGGATGGATTTGGTGCGGGAACCAATGACAACATTGACGAAAGCTGGGGCCCGGCCTTAGATGGCCGCATGATGATCCAGCACAATAGCACCAATTCAGAAGGCCTACGCGCCGGTGACTTTGCTCTGCGCCCTGAGGGGTATACCGATCAGACTTCTTACGCCGAGCTTCCTTGGCTACCTCAGCCGGATAACATCGCCAACTTCTTTGAAACGGGCATCACCACCACCAACAACATTTCTCTGACTGGGGCTTCTGAGAATAGCAACTTCCGCCTGTCTTTCAGCAACCTCTACTCAGAAGGCATTTTACCCAATACCGACCTATTCCGCAATGGGATCAACTTGGACATGGGCCATGACATGCTGGACGATAAGCTCCACATCAACGCCAACATCAATTACATCAACTCTGGTTCAAACAACCGTCCCAACAACTCTTACGGTACCGAAAACATCATGTACCTCTGGGTTTGGTTTGGTCGCCATATTCCCATGGAGACCCTGGAAGATTATTGGCAGCCTGGTTTAGAAGGGATTCAGCAGTTCAACTACAATTACAACTGGCACGACAATCCCTACTTCACCATGTTTGAAAACACCAATGCTTTCAACAAGGATCGCGTGCTGGGTAATGTCAACGTGACCTATGACATCACTCCTAATCTGAAAGCCATGATCAGAACTGGGGTGGACCTGTTCAATGACCTACGCGAAGGCCGCCGCGCTTGGAGTACCCAGCGTTTCCCCTTGGGGCAGTATCGTGAAGACCGCATCTTCTTCCAAGAGCGCAACACCGACTTCTTGTTGACTTACAACGGACAGTTGAGCGACAAGCTATCCTTGGTGGTTTCTGCTGGTGGAAACCAGATGACCCAAGAGAATCGCTTTAATCAAGTGGCTGCTAATGAGCTAGCTGTACCTGGAGTGTACTCATTCAACAACTCTAACATTCCTCTGATCCAGTCTACTTTTAACAGCAAGCGCCGCATCAACTCTTTGTACGCCAATGCATCACTTGGCTTTAGCGATGCGATTTACCTAGATCTGGCTGGCCGTAACGACTGGTCTTCTACCCTCCCAGAAGCTAACAATAGCTACTTCTATCCCTCTGCCTCTCTTTCTTTGATCTTGAATGAGCTGGTGACCATGCCAAAGGCCATCACCTTTGCCAAGCTTCGTCTTGGTTATGGACAAGTAGGTAACGACACCGACCCTTACTCCTTACAGCCTTACTTTGAGTTCTTAAGCACCCCTTATGGCAACCAGTTGCTGGGGACAGAAGGAAACGTGTTGCCTAACCCCGATTTGAGGCCAGAGCGCTTGACCACCTTGGAAGTTGGTGCCGACGTAAGGTTGTTCAACAACCGGGTAGGCTTGGATTTGACCGTGTACCAGAACACGGCTATTGACCAAATCATCGAGATTCCTGTTACCCAGGCTTCCGGCTACAGCTCGAAGTTCATCAACGCAGGTGAAATCCAAAGCCGTGGAATCGAGGCCCTCCTCAACCTAGGAATCGTTCAAAAGAAAGACTTCCAGTGGAACATGAGCATGAACTTCACGGCGGCTCGCAGCGAGGTGATCAGCTTGACCGATGACTTAAGCACCTATCAGATCTCTAACAACTACCTAAGTGTACAAGCCCGCGAAGGTGGTCGTATGGGAGATGTATATGGAACGGGATTCGTGTTGATCGATCCGGCTACCAATGAGCAGGTGACCGTGTCTGACGTAGCTGAAATTGAAGAAGATTGGGGCCACTTGTACCAAGGAGGATTCCCCGTACGTGACCCATCCGCCAGGAAGCTAGGCAACTACAACCCCGACTTCATGTTAGGAATGAGCAACCAGTTTTCTTTCAAAGGAATCAACCTAGGCTTTTTGCTAGACTGGCGTCAAGGAGGAGTAGTGATGTCTCGTACCCTGCTGATCGGCGGTACCTCTGGCATGATGGCCGAAACGGCCGAATACGACCGCGAAGCTACTACCTACATCGGGGGCCAAACCACCGTGACAGGGGTACCTGTCCTGGACCGTCCAGGCTTCAAGGCCGATGCTGATGGCAACTTCGTAGCCAATGACGAGGCCGTGAGTGCCCGAGACTTCTACTGGTCACACTTCAACCGTGGCAACGAAGAAGTAGGAATGTATGATGCTTCTTTCTTGAAGTTGAGAGAGGTAAGCTTGGGTTACACCTTTGGCAGCAACCTCGCTTCTAAAGTTGGAGCTAAGCGCATGACCTTGAGTGTAATTGGCCGTAACCTGCTGCTGTTTACCCAAAACCCTCACTTTGACCCAGAGGTATTCTCCTTCAATGGCAACACCTTGGTACCTGGGGTAGAGGACATGGCTACGCCCAGCACACGCAGCTTAGGAGTGAACCTCTCTCTGCAGTTCTAATCCTTCTCACTTCAAAAATCTGAATCGATGAAATCATTATTCATAAAAACCTTGATGGTGCTGGGTTTGATGCTGAGCTTCCAAGCCTGTACCAACAACTTTGAAGAAATCAACCGCAACCCCAACTTCCCGTTGGTGGACGAGGCGAACCCAGCCCTGCTCTTGCCTAAGATCTTGTTCGAAACCGGAAACCACGCCACTGCTTCTTTGGGGTGGAACCTAGGAAATATCCTGGCTCAACTGGTATCTACCAACAACTTTACGGGAACCGACCGCTACCTGCTCGGTACCTACGGAGGAACTTGGGACCTGATGTATCGCAACATGCGCGACGCCAACAACTTGTTGGTTTTGGGTGAATCGCTGGCGAATCCTGCTTACCAAGGTGCTGCCTTGACCCTGCGGGCTTGGATGCTGGCCAACCTCACCGAAATGTGGGGAGATGTTCCTTACTCAGAAGCCTTGAAAGGCAAGGAAGATGAATTTTTGCCTGCTTACGACGCGCAGATCGATATTTATCGCAACATCCTACAGGACCTAGAAACGGCAGCCGGGCTATTTACCCAGGGCGGCGACATGGCGGGTGACATCATGTTTGATGGGGATACCGATAAGTGGGAGCGGTTTGCCAACTCTCTGCGGATGCGTTACCTGATGCGCTTGGAGAACAAGTGGAGCGAGATGGGCATCAATGGTCCTCAGGAACTGCAAGCTTTACTTGACGCTGATGTGCTTTTCCGGAGCAATGATGACAATGGTGCGGTCCCCTACCTCGCCGGTACCAACCGCTGGCCCTTGAATACTTCTCGTATCGGTTCTTTCGATGAAAAGCGCATGAGCCAGACCATTGAGACCGTACTGAAAGATCTGGATGATCCTCGTTTGGCCATCCTATTCCGTCCGGTAGACAATCCTGCCAGCGATGAGTTCGTCGGCGTACCCAATGGCCTTTCTGAGGATGCTGCTTCTAACTTCAATGGCGGTGCAAACAACCAGTCACGTCTGGGTGAGCGTTTCCGCGAGCAAGAAGCTGCTGTCGAAATGGTGTTCATGCACTATTCTGAGTTGCAATTCATCTTGGCTGAAGCGGCCCAGAAAGGGTATATCGGCGGAGAAGCATCCACTTTCTACGAAAATGGAGTGGAGGCCAACATGAACTACCTCGGGGTGACTGAAACGGCGGCCTATTTGGCTCAAGATGGCGTCGCCTTGACTACGGATGAGTTGGAGCGGATCGCTACCCAGAAGTGGTTATCGCTGTTCATGGTGGGCAACGAGGCTTGGTTTGACTTCCGTCGTACCGGCCTACCTGCTTTGACCCCCGGCCCTGATGCGGTATTGCCTGAGTTACCCGTTCGCATCCAGTATCCTGGATCAGAGCAAGCGTTGAACCAAGTCAGCTACGAAGCTGCGGTAGCTAGCCAAGGTCCTGATGAGAACAACACCTTGATGTGGTTGCTGAAATAATGACTAGGCTCCTCAATAGGGCTCAGGTCATATAAATCGGAGGGAGGAGGCCTAGGGTTTCCTCCCTCAATTGCTAAAATAGATCATCATCTTTGGAATCAACTTTTTTATCTGAATGAAAACGTCCTCATTTTTCCGCATAATGGTAGGGCTGGGTTTGCTGACTCTGGTTCTGCCTCGCTTAGCTGCCCAAACTCCCATTTCTAAGATTGCCTTTGGTTCTTGTGGCCACCAAGACCATCCCTTGCCCATCTTTGATCGGGTGGTAGAGCACGAGCCAGATTTATTCATCTTCTTAGGTGACAACATCTACGGGGACACCGACGACATGGAGGTCCTCAAGGCCAAGTACCAGATGCTCGGCAGCAAGCCTACTTTTCAGCGATTAAAAGCAGAGGTACCCATCCTAGCTACCTGGGATGACCACGACTTTGGCCGCAATGATGCGGGCCGCCATTATCCTTATAAAGCTGAGGCCAAAGAGGTTTTTCTTGATTTCTTTGGTGAACCCATGGCTACCACCTGTAAGGATCACGAAGGTATCTATCAGTCCTACTATTATCCAGTAAATGGTAACATGCTGCAAGTTATCCTTCTCGATAACCGTACTTTCCGGGATAAGCTACAGCCATACAATGGCGAGGTAGCTGACCAAGGGCGCTATTTTTATGATTTGGACTACGCTCCCTACACCAGCTCAGATTCTACCTTGTTAGGTGAGACCCAATGGGCCTGGCTAAAAGGAGAGCTGAGCAAGCCCGCCGATTTACGCATCATTGGATCGAGCACTCAATTTGGTATTGAATTCAACGGCTACGAAGCCTGGGCCAATTTTCCCCACGAGCGACAACGCTTCCTGGACCTGATCAAGGAAACCCAGGCCAATGGAGTAATCTTCATTTCTGGGGACGTGCATTACGCAGAAATATCCAAGCTAGAACAGGAAGATCTGTATCCCATCTACGATGTCACCGCCAGTGGCCTATCCTCTACTTGGTACTTCGCTACCCCGAATCAAAACCGAATCGAAGGACCCATCATGGACAATCACTTTGGATTGATCAGCATCGATTGGGAGCAGGCTGACCCGGAGGTTCTGATGGAGATCTGGGACATTCACGACAACCAGCGGGTGGAGTACCGGGTTCACTTGTCGGAGATTGGTTTTAGTGAGGAATAAGTGAAAACAGGGGCGTTGAGTGGGACGCCCCTGGCTTTTCTGTAATCAACTCGCCACCTCGGCCACCTTCTTTCCATAAAAATTGATATCCAGCTTCTTCCAATGAGCCGGGAGACATGGGCCATTTTCCTGAATGCCCTCTTCCGTGATCTCTAGGCCTCCAAAGCCAAATAGAATGGTTTGCAGGGTTCCGCCTGCGCCGGTGGCGAAAAATGGGGCTACCCCCTTTCCTCCAGCACATTCTGCTAAGACGTTAAATGGGCCTACGCCATTGGGTTGGTAGCTTTTCTGAAAAAGCTCAAAGGCTTTCGCCGCATTGCCCAAGATGGCATGTAAGGTAGCCAAAGTAGAAACTCCCATGGCGGGACCCTCTGGGGACATCCTCGGCTCGTAATAATCCAGGTCTTTCTTGATCTTAACTGGATCTTTGAACAGCCTCAATGGGTGGCTCAGCAGGTTGGCGTCAGATTGCTTGATGATGGCCCCATCATAGGTTTCGTTTTCCCGGGTGGTTCCATCCTCAAACTCTAAGATGGGGATGTTGTCTGCTACGTGGGCCCAATCGGGGTCAGCCTTTAGACCGAGTTTCTCGGCGGCCATTCCTGCGTAGGCCAAGACCACTTTTACAATCCCATTGGTGAAGGCATTGTTGTCAATGTTCTCCTCAAACTCATTGGCCCCGATGACATTGGTGATGCAGTATCTACCCGGACCATTTCTCTCAACCCGGTCGGCCCAGAAAGTCGCTACCTCCTTGAGTACCGGCCAGCCCCGGGATTCCAACCATTCCAAGTCTTGAGTTACTTCAAAATATTTCCAAAAGGCCCAGCCGACACAGGCTGTGATGTGCTGTTGAAAAGGTCCGGTAAGGGCCCAAACGGGAGCTTGTTCATAGCCATCTTCTGCACTTTCCCAAGGGAACATAGCGCCTCGGTAACCATGCGCAAACGCGTTTTGCTTGGCGGCATCTAGCCGTTTGAAGCGGTACTCCAAAATGCTTCTGGCCATGCCAGGGTTCATGATCAACAAGGGGGGATACATCCATAACTCGGTGTCCCAAAATACGTGTCCGTTGTACCCAAGGCCAGAAAGGCCCATGGGTGATAGACTCAAGTCATTTCCCTCCCGGCAAAAGGAGTACAGGTGATAAAGCAGGAAACGCATGTCTCGCTGCGACACCTCATCGCCTTCAATGACGATGTCATTCTGCCAAATCTTTTCCCATTCTTGGTCATGCCGACTCTCTAGGCGCTCCCTTCCTTCTAGCTTACAAAAGAGGGATAACCGCTCTGCTTCATTTCTTGGTTCGGAAAAGTGTACCGAAGTGCAGACGGAGCCCGCCACCGAAAATCGGTAAGTTTCTCCTGGTTTGAGATCTACGTAAAATTTGACCAAGTGGGAGTTGTGGTCCCATTCTTCGTGGATGAGTTCCGGCTCTTGGCCGTGAGGTTCACTGAAGAGGATGGTGTTGCTCGCCGCCAAGGAGATCTTTCCGGTAGGTCCTTTGGCTGCGGAAGTAAGCAGGGGAATCAACACGTGGGGACGGTCTATTTCACTGAAGTACTGCTCATTTTCCCTCAAATGACCAGGGGTCTCGATGGAGTTGGCAAAAGCGAAGCGGCTTTCCTTTTTGGCGGTAATCTCAAAGTTGACCAATCCACAGTAAGGCAACTGCCTGAGGGCCATCATTTCCTGGCGGATGGATAATCGGTCGTCCACTTCCACGGTGGTGATTAACTTGGCCTTTTGCAGATCTAGGGTTTGGTCAAAGTGATGGTAGTGTTCTTCGGTGAGGAACTCATGGTCTACAAATAGCTTAAAATCAAAATGATTGAAGCTCTTCAAGATGTTGCTCACACGGCCTCGCCCATATTGATCATAAACTCCATTGAGGATGACATCTTTTACCTGAAAAGGCTTGGCGTCTGAAACCATCCCAATCATCCCATTTGCCACGGTTACACCGTGATAATTACTGCCCTGGATCTCGGTGGCAGTGACCTT
>CAZFPQ010000287.1:0-2596 GCA_964521065.1 uncultured Bacteroidia bacterium
AGGTAACCTTGCTTGGTCGCTGATAAGAACTTCCGATAAAGCTCTATTTGAGTCGTAATGCGACTTTTCCCCGCTGCAATCACGGGCGAATAAGAATAGGGAATGCCATAATCCTTCATCCGAAATAGCTTAAGATCTATTCCTTGCCCCTTCGCCTCCACCCCTTCCCAGTTTACAAAAATCCAGGTCGCATCAAACTCCCCATTTACCAAGGTATTCCAGATTCCTAATTTCGCGGGGTAAGCAACATCTAGGTTTCCTTCTCCCCCATCATGGCAGATCATCTGTTTGACGATGGCATCTTCATACCTTGCCTGATAGGAGGCATAAGACTTGCCGTCTAGTGCCTTGGGGGACTCTATGCCCGCATCAGCCCTTACGACAATGGCACTCAGGTCTTCTTGGAATATGCTCGCAATGCCCATCAAGGCAAAGGGACTGCGCTTGGTATGGTAACTGATCAGGCTTTCGGTGGGACACAAGGCAAGATCTGCCTGCCCCAATTCCACTTTCTTGGCAGGGGTGATGGCATAGTTATCCGAAGAAGGGTCAAGGATAACCAGCTCGAGATCTTGAGCCTGGTAAAATCCTTTGGCCTGAGCCACGAAAAATCCAATATGATTGATGTTGGGGGTCCAGTCTAAGGCTAGGGTGAGTGATTGCATTGGAGGAGGTTGGGTGGTGATTCAAAGCTAGAGAAACACATGAAATGGCTAAATGGTTCTGAAGCTTTTCACTGGCGATAAAATATATCAAAGGCGTGCGGTTGCCCGCACGCCTTTGCCATGATCACTCAATGTAAGTCCCTACATCAACTGTATTTTGAACAGCTCTGTAGCGCCAGTTGAGAGGTTTTCCACCAAAATAAAGTAGAGGCCCGATGGCTGGGTAGAAAGATCCAAAGTACGCTTTTCATATCCTTGCGCTTTCCATTGTCCCGTTTCTAATGTCTTCCCTTGAGCACTCGAGATGGTCCATTGTAAGTCCTGTGTAGAGCCACTAGTGTTCTCAAAGTAGATCAACCCACTGCTAGGATTCGGATAAAGCTGAACGTTGATGACCAGATTAGAAGAACTCTCGACATGTACTGCCGCACCGGCTACATCTAGGCTGGCACAAAGGCCATTGCTGCCAATTAGAGTCAGTACATCCACACCGGTAGTCACTCCAAACTGCACCACACTTAGATCTAGGAAGTTCGGGCTAGTAGAGTCTGAATCGTAAACCAAGGTGTGAATGGTGTAATTCCCGTCTGCCGTCACGGTAAAGGTAGGAGTAGTCGCTACCTGTTCGATGACTAGGTTAGGCCCTGAGGTCAATACATAAATAAAGGTATAACCCGCTGGAACGATACGGTTGCCATCAGGAGTCGCGCTGATTACGGCAGATCCTCCACTCAAGAAAACGGTGTCTTGGACGATGGTTAAGGTGCCGGCATCAGCAGTACAGTTTTGTACATGTACCCCCGCTCCAGCCACGTCCAAGTCTGCACAAATCCCATTAGTGGTGACGAGATTGAGCACATCTACACCGGTGGTTACGCCCAACTGTACCACACTCAAGTCTAGGAAGTTCGGGCTGGTAGAATCAGGATCGTAGACCAAGGTATGGATGGTGTAATCATCAGAAGCCGTCACCGCAAAGCTCGGAGTACTAGATACTTGCTCAATCACCAAGTTGGGACCGGAGGTCAAGACGTAAAGGAAGGCATAGCCAGCAGGAACTATTCGGTTCCCGTCAGGGGTAGCACTTACCACGGCTGAACCATTGCTCAGGAATACGGGATCTTGATCTATGGTCAAGGTACCCGCATCAGCACCACAGTCTTGAACATGGACCGCAGCCCCAGCCACGTCTAAACTTGCACAGAGGCCATTGCTATTGACAATATTCAAAACATCTACACCTGTAGTTACCCCAAGTTGAACTACACTCAGATCCAGAAAGTTGGGATCATTTGGATCGGCATTGTAAACCAACGTATGGATGGTATAATCACCAGAGGCATTCACCGTAAAGCTAGGCAATCCCCCCACCTGCTCGATTACCAAATTAGGACCGGAGGTCAAGACGTAGATAAACACATATCCACTGGGCACGACTCGGTTACCATCAGGGGTCGCACTAACAATTGCAGATCCATTGTTTAGGAAAACGGGATCTTGGTCGATGGTCAGCGTACCCGCGTCTGCCGTACAGGCTTCCACATGTACCGGTGCGCCTGCCACGTCTAGGCTCGCACAGAGGCCGTTGGCCGTTACCAGGTTCAGCACGTCTACCCCGGTAGTCACCCCGAACTGTACCACACTCAAGTCCAGGAAGTTCGGGCTGGTGGAGTCAGGATCGTAGACCAAGGTATGAATGGTGTAATCACCTGCGGCTGTCACCGCAAAGCTTGGCGTGGCCGATACCTGCTCGATCACCAAGTTGGGACCAGAAGTCAACACGTAGATGAAGGCATAACCCGCAGGAACCACCCGGTTGCCATCTGGAGTCGCGCTTACCGTGGCGCTGCCGCCTACCAAAGTCACGGGATCTTGATCGATGGTCAGCGTACCCGCGTCTGCCGTACAGGCTTCCACATGTACCGGTGCGC
>CAZFPQ010000287.1:2696-8672 GCA_964521065.1 uncultured Bacteroidia bacterium
TCGCGCTTACCGTGGCGCTGCCGCCTACCAAAGTCACGGGATCTTGATCGATGGTTAGCGTACCCGCATCTGCTGTACAAGATATTACAGTCACATCGTCGCCGGCAAGATCGATGGAAGCGCAAAGATTTGAGGCACTGACCAGGACATTGATTAGCGTGGTAGTACCTAAGGTAATCGTAGATAAATCTAGAAAGTCTGGGCTGTTTGGATCTGGATCTCTAACCAGAGAATGTACACTGTAGGGACCCGGAGTAGAAACAGTAAACTCAGGAATGGTATCGAACTGCTGAATAAGCAAATTATTTCCTGTCGTAAGCAAAAACACCTGCTCATACCCCGTAGGAATCACCGCATCCCCCTGTGGTGTAGCGGTAATCGTTGCCGTGCCTCCAGCAAGAAAAACAGGATCTTGGTTAATTTTAAGGGTGCCAGAAGCAGCCGTACAAGCCGTAGAATAACCAGTTAAAGCTTGGATCAAGTTTTCAAGTAAGGTAAAGGCATCATTGGTAGCATGGGTAGCGGTATTGTTCCTGAAGAAAAAAGCCCCCCTAGGGCCGGGAGCAGCCAGTCCTACCATTTGGTCTCCCGGGTGGTAAGCAAACACCGCGAATCTGTGATTTGAACCCGCTAAACGAGCAATTCTAGTTGCCGTGGCTGGCGGATTCCCCCAACCTAAGGATGTGTTTGCGGTTGAAACCGACACGGTACCTGACAAAGGCTGGGCAAAAGGGCTAGCAGGGTCAACGATTACCACTTGGCTCACGTGATTTTGTACGCCATAATCCACGTGTTCTACGTGGCCAACCATGCTCATGTCATCCAAAAGATAGGACTCGCTGACAATGACGGGCTCAGGCACATTACGGAATGTGGTTCCAATAACCATCGAGTTCACCGTCGAAGAGATGAACACAAAGTCCTTTCCAGTGGCATCAGCGGCTGTGGCAGGGTTAGCCCCTCCCTTGACCGTCACTTGATACCCAAGACTCTGAAAATACGTGACCAAAGCTTGGTCACCATTGTTGAGGTGAGCGGAATCGGCCCCGGAGACAAATAATGCCTCCTGTCCGATGAGCGGCGAAGTTAGGGCCATCAAGGCGACCCACAGCCACATCCAGAGTTGTTGTTTTCGCATGAGTAGAAGAAGATGTTTAATTGGTGCTTAATGACGATTCAACCCGGTTGAACCAGATCAATTCATCAGTGCCAATTAGTCCGTTCTTCTTCAAGACAGAAACAATCACATCCTACAAAAAACCACAACTATTGAGCTGTTTTACATCAACATATTTTCACAAAAAACAGATTGTCAGCGATTTACCCCTCCTCCCTGCCGCTCTTTCTGGAACCCATGTTATTTGTTGAATGCTTATTCAACTGTTCCGATGATACTTCTTCTACGTGAAAGGGTAGGTCTCAATTTCTTATGGCAGCAACCCTATACCGGGGAATAGGCTCTCCCAAGTAACCTTTGGTATTCAGACTTCTTCAAAAAAGGCAGCAGGATAAATCACCTTTCCACTTACCTCAGCCAAGCTCCCCTTGACTAATTCCAGCGCCATACACGCTTCGGGGGGAGCATCAAAAGGCAACTCTAAGTTGAATTCATGAAGGGGGCGATATCCAAAACGTGGATAATAGCCTGGATGGCCTAGCAAAATTACCGACCGGTGCCCTAGTCGTGTCGCGGAATTGTGGGCATGTCTGATTAGTTGACCACCCAACCCACCCCCCTGATAATCGGGATGCACCGCCACTGGGGCCAAAGCCAAAGATGGGATCTGCTTTTTATGGGCAAGGATATGAATCCGACTGAGCAAAATATATCCCCTGAGTTCTCCCCCATATTCGCCTACCAGGGAAAGTTCAGGAATAAAAGCCTCTGATTTTCGGAGACGTTCTACCAAAAATTGTTCTGTCTGATCACTGTAGGCTTCCGCGGCAAAGGCATGGGTGATCAATTCAAAAACAGACCTGTGGTCCTCTTTTTGTTCAGGACGAATTTGGAGATTCATGCGGAATGAAATGATGAGGAAAAGAATACCGAGGATATCATTCTAGAAGCTGCAATCAGGGGAGCAATGAATCAGTCGACGGACTGGGGAAATTATTGTTTGCGGGATTCCAAGTTGCGAAGCAGCGCATACCACACTTGCATGAGGTCACCAGCCGAACTTTGGGTATTGCTCATTAGGTACCGACCTTGTGATAGCCAAGAATTTCCGGTGTAGTGTCGCTGAACCAAGACCAGTTGATGAGTAGTGTCCACCATCAAGAACTGGCCGCCATAGCCTGTCCCCCACACATTATTTGATTCCGTATCGAGGGCCCAGAGAAAAGCGTAGGCATCTCGGGGCCACATCTTTTTCCCCTCGGAGAATATATGATAGGGCTGAGTGCTCAACTCCAACCAAGCCTGAGAGACTATTTGCTTTTCTTTCCACCGCCCTTTCTGGGCCATCATCGCCCCAATCTTCGCTAAGTCTCGAGCACTCATCCAGGTTTTATAAGCAGGGTGTAGGGTATTTAACCGACTAAAAGGGGTTCCATATATTACGTTCCTAGGGCCAAACTCCTGCATTTCTAGGGGCTGAGCCAACCATTGATACAAACATTCTTCATAGCTCATTCCAGTTTTATCTCTCAGAATGGTGCCGAGTACGTTGAAGTCAAAGTTGTTGTAATAATAATGTTCGCCCGGTGCGAATTCTCCTCTTTGTGGAGCGGGTTTTTCCATATCAGGCTGAGCATCTGCTGCTAGATATACCCCTGACCGGGCCATGAGCAGATCTTTAACCGTAGCTGTTTTCTCCACTTCACTTAACTCCACTCCTTTTTCTCGAATTCCCAGTTCACCCAAGGTTTCATCTAAGCGAATCAAGCCTTTATCCCAAGCAATTCCTATCAGTAAACTTATAATGGGCTTCCTCACTGAATGGAGATTGATGAGTCGATCAGAGTCGCCAAAACTAAAAACCTCTCGGCCTCGATAGATGGCGACAAATGCATCCACGTGCTGACACTGATCCAGGTAGTTTTGGATTTCTCGTAAGGAATCAGGGTTCCACCCCGAGGATTTTTCAAAAGGAAGGCCCTCCCCCTGCCCAGGGCTGGCTACTTGTGGCATAGCTGCCCAAATCAGAAAAAATAAGAGGCCCAATGCCAGAATGAAAAAAAACCAGACGAATGGTTTAGCCATCTTTTTCATGGAATTTAGCTAGGTAATGATTGGGGAAGGAACGGGGGGCTATGGGCTATGGGCTATGGGCTAGAAGAATCCATATTCCTTAACTTTTTTCACTCCTTAACTCTCTTAACCTCTTTAACTCCCTCAACTCCCCCTCTCTTCTAATTAAGGAGCATAAGGAATCCTATATCCCACGTTCAACTGAAGGCCAAAGCCGTCTCCATCGATGAACATATCTCCTCCGAATTTCCACTTTTGAGCCATGAAAGCCTGCCCCCCCAGATACCATGCACCCTTGCTGGTAAAACCGGTTCGTAGAAATCTCCCATCAGCATGCCCCAGTCCTGTCCCTAAGCCCAAGAAGAAATCTTGCCCAACCAAGCCACTAGGGAATAAGTTGAATACCCCTCCCTCAGCATAAAAAATGTCATAAGGCCCTATTCGCCCGTAGATATCAATCGGATTAAGGTCAGAAGCGATGGATCCAGCGTAGTATCCAGCACCTACTCCTACCCAGCGAAAGTCATATCGCCCCCTCAGTCCTATTGTTCTCACAGGGGTAGTAGAGGAAAAAGGTATCCACGTATTAATCACCTGCCCTCCTTGAAAGCTTTGCTGCCGATCACTGCCCTCAACGTCTACCCTTCCTAGGCCTCCGATCACACTGACTTCTGCTCGCTGGAATCTTCTCAAATTAAACTGCTGGTGATAAGCAATTCCAGTGGATCGATAAGTGAAATTACTACGTTTGTCAATCTCTCCGTCACAGTCTCTGCTGACAGTAGAATATTGCCCAAAGGCTCCCCCCAACTCCACCAAGCCCGACATTGTAGGCAAAGAGTCTTTCTCGGCAAGCGTCTTAGCCACTCGCGGTTTTTCGGGACTTACTTGAGCCATGAAAAGAGGCGTAGCCACCATCAGGAATACCGTAGCCCAGCGATGGTATTCATTGGGGATGTGCTGGAAATAAGAAAATAGCCAAATGATGACTCCTGTACTGGCCACCATTACCATTGCCCATCCTTCTGTGGGCGTAAAGTAGGGCCTAAAAGCTAAAGCTAGGCCAAGAGAAAAGGTGAGCAATACCCCTAGTCGTACGGGGGAAAAGATCGAAGAGGGTACACCAGGGTCTGACTGCCCATGTTTTTCTATCCAAAAGGCCAGGCCCCAAGCCAGCACGGCAAATCCCAACACAAACCATTGAATCACTTTCAATCCAGCCAGCCACTCACCTTGTAATCCAGGGTTACTAGCCGAGTCTCGAAAGAACTCTATCAGCCACCGCCCGGCAGCGAGCAGGCCTAATCCGAAGGCTAGTTGCCCAAACTGAGATCGAAAATTAGACTTTAAGCGCCACATGAGCAAAGCGGCAAACAAGTAGAATCCCATAAATAGCAAAGGGGTAGGATATACCCCTAGTGAAGCCACGGCAGAGGGATCGATCAACCCGCTCTCCCAATGATGGAAATGGACAGGAGTGCCAGCTCCATAATGGAGGCCAAAGGCAGAAGTAGTTGGAGATCCAAAACAGCATCCAGCTACAAAACAACCAACCCGTTGTACCGCCAATCCCAGCGGTACGGCAATCACGTACAATCGATAAATGGGATGGCGAAACCCTAAAAGCCTTCGCCCAAGTTCAATGCCTAGCAAAGCCAAGACAAAGCCTCCCCACAGTGAGCGTGAAGGGCTTTGGGGCCAGACCCCGGCCTGAAACCATGCTTGCCAAGCTTCTCCTCCGATGCTGCCCCACTGGCTTCCCAATAAGAAGCCAATTCTTCCCATTAAGACAATGGCAATCAAGGGCAAGAGAGGGAATTTCTTTTTCCACCCCAAAAAGAGCAGGGTAACAAAACTCACCCAAAATCCCGCTTGGGTAAAGGCTATGTAGAGATCGCCTCGCTGGCCGATATTCATGTCTAATAGGGTATCCATAGGCTCATTTCATGAGAGGAAGAAGGAGGTCTAACTTCGTCAATCTAATCAATCATATGAACTTTTGGGAATTTGAGCAAAGTCTAGCCCTGGAAATATGTGGGCATGTGTAGCATGTTACTCAACCCCAATCCTGATCCAAACAGGAAGATGATCAGAGCCTAGCTTGGGGCCAACTCGCCGATCTAGCGTGGCTAATCCGGGGGTAAGCAGGCAATGGTCCAGGGTAGTCCTCAAAGGAAAACCCCAACTAGGCCAAGTAGATTGAGGGCCAAAACCGGCCCTAGAATCAGTCAAACCACTTGTGTCCAATAGGTCCGAAAAGTGAACAGAAAAAGAGGAGATGTTTAAATCCCCAATCACCAGAACCTGATTGGGATTTTCTTGAACCAACTTACCCAGATCAGCTAAGTGACGGTTACGTTCTAGGAACTGAGTTTGTCCCACAGGAGGCCGAGGATGGGTCGCAATAAGGGTCACCGCTTGTCCTCCGAGTTGAAAGGTGCCAAGTAGAGTCGGAATCCCACTTATGCCGATCTCTACGGCCCGAAGTCCTTCCATGGGCACTCGGCTAAGCAGGGCCATGCCAAAATTATCGGAGCGGGGCAGCATCAATTGGTAATCATAGTCTTTGATATACCCCGTCAACGCCTCCTGCCAAATGAGGTTGTACTCTTGCAAAATGACCACGTCGGCCTGTTGCTGGGCCAGATATTGGCGAACCAGTTCATGTTCTAGGTTTGAACTAAGCAAGTTGATACATGCTACAGACAAAGAATCGATGGCCCTATGGGGCCGAGTAGGACTTTGGTATAAGGGAATGATCTGGGTCAGGGACAATAGCCAAACAG
>CAZFPQ010000288.1:0-8646 GCA_964521065.1 uncultured Bacteroidia bacterium
ATTACGACCACCGAAAGAGTTTCCGTCAGAAGCAGGAGTCAAGCGAGTGAAATCTCCGAGAGAACGAGAAATGGTAGGCAGAGAGTTAATCTGAGCCTCAGAGATGACCGTCTCAGAACCGGTACGGTTTCCGTCAAATACATCGCTACGGCTAGAGGTGATCTCCACGCCAGCTAGAGAAACTCCGCTGCCGCTCATGATTACGTCTAAGCGATAGCCCTGACCTAGGGTCAGGTAGATGTCTCCAGATTCGAAGGGCTCAAAGCCTACGTAGGTAACTTTCACCAAATAAGGACCTCCTACACGCATGTTAGGAATGCGGAAGAATCCTTTGTCATTGGTGTTGTTGCCATAGGTGGTTCCTGAAGGCGTATGCACCGCGATCACAGTAGCACCGATCAGGGGCTCACCAGAGTCATCGGTAACCTGTCCGTTCATAGAGGCAGTAGTCACCCCCTGAGCAGAAACAGCCACCGCAGCAAAAATCGCTAAGACCAATAGGCCCAGCTTTTTTAATGTAGTGTTTAGATTCATAACGTTGTCGTTCTTACAAAAAAAGAATAGCTAGGTAAAAACGCCGCATAAGTAGTCATTGATTGTTAAGATATCGTAATCATACCTTGATGCTTCGGCTAAATTTCTAAAAAAAGCCCTTTTTAGGCCTACACTTATCACACTGATAATGAATGACATATATATCATATTTAACATGCCCCTTGTTCATTCGAAATAAGCCACATTCCGGGAAATAGCCATTCTCTATGACGGCTATCCCATACTCATACATTCTCTCGTGTTGCCCTGCTTCAGGGGCATGTTTCAGGATTTTTTAGACAATTTTTCTATTATTAGCTGTCTGACTAGCCTCCTCTATTGGGTCGGCTTATCAGCATTTAAGCACAACCTGCACAAAACACACCCTTAACCTATGCGCTGGATCACCAAACCTTCCCCTCCCCGAGAGGCGGTCGAAAATCTACAACAGCTTCTTGCCAAAGACCTTCCCTTTCCCAGAGCCTTAGCAGAGATTTTGGCTCAAAGGGATATTGATAACCTTGAGGAGGCCCGACGCTTTTTCAAGCCAGAGTTGAAACAACTACATGATCCTCGCCTGCTATGTGACTCAGATCAGGCAGTCGCGAGGTTGATCTTAGCCTATCAGAATCAGGATACCATCCTCCTTTTTGGGGATTATGACGTAGACGGGACCACCTCGGTGGCCATGATGGGTTCGGCCTTAGAAGAATTGGGCTTCAAATTCCTTTATCACATTCCAGATCGCTATACGGAGGGATACGGCCTATCCTTCCAAGGCATAGATCGCGGACTGGCCGCCGGGGCCAGGGTCATGATCACCCTGGATTGCGGCATCAAAGGAATCGAAAAAGTGCGATACGCCAATCTAAAGGGCATGGAAGTGATCGTCTGTGACCACCATACCCCTGGCGATCAGTTGCCCGAAGCCCTAGCTGTCTTAGACCCCAAACGCAGCGATTGCCCTTATCCCTACAAGGAACTAACCGGTTGTGGTGTGGCGATGAAGTTGCTCATGGCCCTAGTGGATGAAATGCGGTTGCAGGGTCTCCCTTTGCCAGAAGAGGACTACGACCCTTTAGCGAGATTTGGGGACCTATTGACGCTCAGCATTGCCTGTGACTTGGTACCCATTACCGGCGAAAATCGCATCCTGGCTCATTTTGGACTACAAAAGCTGCGAGAAGCCCCTAGCCCTGGAATTGCTGCCCTGAAAGCGCAAGCCAAACAGGATCGGGATTGGAACATCTCCGATTTGGTGTTTTTCATTGGCCCACGCATCAATAGTGCAGGCCGACTTCATCACGCCCATGGTGCCGTGGAGGTGTTACTAGGAAAGCAACGGGATTTAATCAGCTTGGCCCAAGAGCTGCACGATAGCAATGAGGCCCGCAAGGAGCTTGACCAAAGCATGACGGAATCGGCACTGGCCATGGTTGCCTCTGATGCCGATTATCCCCAGCAAAAAACCACGGTCCTCTATCATCCAGATTGGCATAAAGGCGTAATTGGAATCGTAGCGTCTCGCTTGATTGAACATTACCACCGTCCTACCATCATGCTTACTCAATCCAATGGGAAGCTGGTTGGGTCTGCTCGCAGTGTGCCAGGGTTTGATCTCTATCAAGCCCTTCTAGCCTGCGATGAATTTTTGTTACAATGGGGCGGGCATAAGTATGCAGCAGGACTTACCCTTGAGCCACAGAACTTTGTTCCGTTTAAGCAACAATTCGAACAAGTAGTCACAGGGCGGATAACTGCAGAGCAACAGATCCCTCAGATCTACTTGGACTCAGAGCTTAACTTCGATGAAATCGACGCCCGCTTGGTTCGCATCATCAACCGAATGGAGCCTTTTGGACCACAGAACCGGCGTCCTACTTTTTTTGCCCGCAACGTAGAGGTTTTAAATGTCCATTACATGAAAGAGGTTCACCTTCGCTTGGTGCTTGCTCAAGGTAATACCATGTGGGAAGGGGTGGGATTTCACCTAGCCGAAAAGTTCAGATCCTTGGAAGGACAACGCCTAGATGTTGCCTTTCAACCATTTTTTAATACCTGGAATAACAAAACCAAGCTTAACTTGCGGATCAAAGACATCAAACCAACCCATGAGGTCATCCATGCAAGTTAGCATCTATTACCTGCGCTACCTCCCCCTTATCTTGTTCCTCACCCATGTATCCCTCCCTTCCATGCTCAAGGGACAGGTGATTAATTGGTCTTATGAGGAAATCGTTGCCGATCGTAGAGAATCTGGAGCTCAACCAGATCTTTTTGTTGATGGAACTGGAAACTTCCACGTTTCCTTTTGGCAAGCCAATCAAGACAAACTCCAATATGCTTTTCGCGATCAGGCTACAGGAAATTGGTCAGTAGAAACTGTCCCAGACCCCGCATTAGTCGGCTATCTATCGGCCATCTTTGCAGAGGCCGATGGGACGGTCCATATTGCTTACCATGGAAATCGGGCCGGTGAAATTGTCATCAAGCATGCCCAACGAGCGCCAAGCGGCAGCTGGACCATTAGTACCGTGGCTGATGGGGACTTCTTAGGTTTTTATGGCCCAGACATCAACTTTCCTACTTATTTACGCCCTAGTATCGAAATCTTTGAATCTCCGAGTGGAAACATTGAAATCAGTTACTTCAATGCTGATTATGGCCTAATCTTATTTTGCAACGGCGTAGGACTGACTTACTTCAACTATGAGCTTGATCTAAATGCCGCGGTGCTAGAAAATGGTCAATGGACTCCTTATTCTTTTTCAGACCTCAGCTATCAAGGACTATTCCCCAACTGCCTAAATCGCGGTGATCGTTATGGAGAGTTTCTAAAGGTCCTCCCTCTTTCAGATAGCAGCAGCTTGGCCCTAACGGTCGCAATGCACAGCCACGAGTTATTGGCCTTTAGGAGCAATGCCAATGAGGACCCAGGAACATGGCCACAGTTTTCGCTAGACTCTGTAACTCGCTATCTGAGTAACGTCAATTTCTATGAAAGCTTTGGGTACCTAGATGCCAAGACTGATCCTACGGGGCGGGTGCACATGACTTACAACACTTCCCTCAACTATGGCCAGCGGGGCATTAGCAACTCTAGACAAGTACTGCTATACAGTCAGTTTCACCCTGACTCTCTAGGCCAACCAGGCTATCAACCCTATCGATTTTCTTTTCCGGGATCCAACCAGCCTCGATTCTACAGCACATTGGCCGTACAGGACTCTGCCAACCTATCCATCTTCTATTACCAACGAATCTCGGGAGACATCATTGAACAGCGCAGTGTGGATGGTGGGCAATTTTGGGGAACCACCGATACCATCTTCAAGGATGTATTTACCAATACCCCCATGCTTAGCCATATCCTGGGAGATAGCCTTTATCTCCTGGTATTTGATGGCCAACGAGATCTGCTATGGTCGGCGGCAAGGTCTCTCAAAGATCCGTTGGGATCTTGGCAGCGACAGAAAATTACCCAAAGCCAAGCTTTCGCTGAAGAAATGCACTCTCGAGTCAGTCGAGCAAATGGCGATGATCGTGTACAGGTCGCCTACAACGATGGACTAAGTGGAGGGCTTTTTTACGCTGAAAAAACTGGAACGAGCTGGAACTATGAAACGGTATTCAACGATGGCCAAAGAGTCGGGCAGATTCAACTGCTTGAGCAAGCAGCTAGCGGTCCAGCTATCATCTACCAAGACCTATCAGAAGTGAGCCTCGCCTTGGCCCAACGCAGCGGAGGTAACTGGCAAACAGAAAATATTCCTCAGCCTGGGTTGGCCTCAGATTTTTCGGCCGTAGAACAAAACGGAGCCATTCACTTATGCTATTATGACCCAAGCAGTCAAAGCCTTAATTATGGTCTGAAGGATGGCAGCAGCAGTTGGCAGTTTGAGATCTTGGATGACCAAGGCAGCTTCGTAGGCCTCTTGCCACGTTTGGCAACAGATAAACAGGGAGGGCTTCACCTCGCCTATTTTGACCGTGGTAACAACGAGCTGAAATATGGTTACCGACCTCAGGGCTCAAACTGGACCTTAGCCACCGTTAATGATACCAATGCCCTAGAGCTTACCAGCATCTCGATTGCTACGGGTCCTGATAATGAACCTAAAATTGCTTTTCAAGATACGGATATGGACTCCATGTTTCTTGCCGAACGAATCAATGGGGATTGGTCTATTTCCAAACTTGACATCGCTCAGACTGATGCCAGTGGGAGACCCCTCAGACTACAGATCGATGATAAAGGCCGGCCATGGGTTCTTTATAATTTTCCCACCACCAATAATGAAATCCGGCTAACGCGCCGAAACCTAGCTGGACAATGGCTACAGGTATCTGTCTTGAACAATCAGGCTGACATTGCAGGGGAGTTTGAATTGCACATAGTCGAAGATGACTTTTACATCCTAGGAAGACAAAACAAGCCCGGGGATACAGGTCTTGGTATGCTCAACTCTCCCAATGGAGTCAATACTTCCGTCACGGAGTCACCCTTATTTGATCAGCTGCTAATTTCTCCCAACCCCACGCTTGGAAGCCTACGGGTAAGTTGGGAACAAAGCAGGCCTGCCGAAGTATCCCTGGCGATATACAACCTACAAGGCCAATTCCTGCACCCTCTAGGTGTAACCAAGATTACGGAACCGGGAAAGCATCAGCATGAATTCGACCTTTCTTCTCTAAGTCCAGGGGTATACCTGCTCAGGTTTGCCCAGAACGGACAATCTTGGATGAAGAAAGTCATCAAACTTGCTGATTGACAGAAAGGACACAAAAGCATCATTGCTCATCCCTTTCCCAGGTCGGGAAAGGGATTTTTCTTATATATAGATTAATTCAGCATATTGCTATATGGTTTTACGAGCAGAGAACTTAGTAAAACGCTATCGACAACGAGCTGTAGTCAGGGAGGTTTCCGTGGCTGTGCAGCAAGGTGAGATTGTAGGTTTACTTGGCCCTAATGGAGCCGGGAAAACTACTACCTTTTACATGATTGTAGGCCTAATACGTCCTAACAGTGGTCGGATCTTCCTTGAAGATCGTGACATTACCCGGCTCCCAATGTACCGCCGAGGGCAGTTAGGTATTGGCTACCTCGCTCAGGAGGCGTCGGTATTTCGCAACCTATCTGTAGAAGATAACATCATGGCGGTCTTAGAAATGGGGACCAAACTGACCAAGAAAGAGCGCCAAATGAAGCAAGACAAATTGCTAGAGGAGTTTGGCATCAAACACGTCCGCAAAAACCCTGGTAAAGTCTTGTCTGGGGGTGAGCGCCGCCGTACTGAGATTGCCAGGGCATTGGCGGTAGACCCCATGTTTATCTTACTAGATGAGCCTTTTGCTGGGATTGATCCCAAGGCCGTTGAAGATATCCAGCAATTGGTCTCAGATTTGTCTCAACGCAACATCGGAATTTTGATCACCGATCATGATGTACATGCGACCCTGGGAATTACAGATCGAACTTACATCATGTTTGAAGGTGAAATTCGAATTGCCGGCCCGGCTGAACAGATCGCCGATGACCCAGAAGCACGTCGTTTATATTTAGGAGAAAACTTCAAAATGAATCGCTGATGATTCGGATGGTTCATAACATAGCTAGTTGGTACCTCAAGCACCGCATCAACCAGGTAGAGGCCTTTATGACAGAGCCTTATCAGGTCCAAGATCGGTGGTTTCGTTACCTGATCCAGAAGGGCAGTCAAACTCTTTGGGGTAAAACCTATGGCTATGAACCAGACATGAGTCTTGACCAATTTCGCGAAAGGGTCCCCATCAGCACTTATGAAGAGCTTTATCCTTGGATCGAACGAGCGTTAGAGCATGAGCATCACGTGCTGTGGCCAGGGAAACTCAATTGGTTTGCCAAGTCATCTGGGACCACCAATGATAAGTCCAAGTACATTCCTGTCACGGAAGAGACCTTAGAAGACTGCCACTTCAAAGCTGGTCAAGACCTCATAGCCCTGTACCTGCAAAGCTATCCGCAAAGCAAGCTGTTTACAGGTAAAGCTTTATCTATTGGAGGAACCCATAGCCCCCATCCCAAATCAAGCAAGATTCGATGTGGAGATGTAAGCGCAGTGATGCTAGAAAACCTTCCTGTATTCTATGAGATTATGCGTACCCCAAGTAAGTCTGTTGCTTTGATGGCTGATTGGGAAGAAAAAATTGAAGCCATGGCCAAAGAGGTGATGTACGAAGACGTCACCTCCATCGCGGGGGTTCCTACCTGGACCTTGGTCTTGATTAATTACATGTTTGATAAGATTGGGAGCAAAAGCCGTAACCTAAGAGAGATATGGCCCAATCTCGAGCTATTTTTACACGGGGGGGTCAACTTTGAGCCTTACCGAAGCCAATTCGAGCAAATGATCCCGAATGGAGGCATGAATTATTTGGACGTGTACAATGCCTCAGAAGGGTTTTTTGCAGCCCAATACGACCTTAGTCGGAGTGATTTACTCCTCATGCTGGATTACGGCATTTTCTATGAATTCATCCCCATAGATGAGCTAGACCGAGATCACCCCAAGACCCACAGTATCCACGAGGTTGAATTGGGCAAGCAGTACGCATTGGTCATCTCTACCAATAGTGGCTTGTGGCGATACCAGGTTGGGGATACCGTGGTTTTCACGGGAAAGCAGCCTTTTACCCTCAAAGTAACTGGTCGAACCAAGCACTTCATCAACACTTTTGGGGAAGAGCTCATGGTGGAAAATGCAGAAGCTGGAATTACCGCAGCTTGCGAAGCCACCGGAGCGAGTGTGGTCAACTACACTGCAGGGCCCATCTACTTTGAGGGCAATAGCAAAGGCGGTCACGAATGGTTGGTTGAATTCGAACAAATGCCAGACTCCCTCCCACACTTCGTGGAAGTACTGGATCGCTGTTTACAGGAGCTGAATTCGGATTATGAAGCCAAACGAAGTGGAGACCTAGCCTTATTGGCTCCAACCTTACATGCCCTTCCCTCTGGCAGCTTTCTCCGCTGGATGAAACAACGTGGAAAACTCGGGGGGCAACACAAAGTACCTCGCCTAGCAAATAATCGACGCTACCTAGAAGAAATTATGTCCTTGAGTCAATCATGAGTGGGGGCATAGGCGAATTCTGTCATAGGAAAACCAGAAAAGCCACACTTTTTGAGAACGAATGTAGAACCGGCTAATGGCTCTTTCTCTAATTGAGCTTCACTTAAGCCTACTCTGGCACTGGTGATATACAAATCTTGATAGTTTTCTCCACCAAATGCACAGGAGGTAACTCTTGATACAGGCAGCTCTATTTTCAGGAGTTTTTCACCTGTATCAGGATCCCAGCGTAGAACCTGAGCCCCATCCCAATGAGCAATCCATAACTTACCTTCTCGGTCTATAGTCATCCCATCTGGGAATCCATCTTCCTCTGGTACCGAGATGATTCTACGTGGCTTAGATATAGCTCCCCTTTCTGCATCAAAATCATATGCCACCACACTCCGACTAGGGCTGTCGATATAGTAAAAGGTTTGGCCATCTTCACTCCAAGTAAGGCCATTGGATACCCCTACCCCACTCAATTGATGAACAACTTTCAAGTCGGGATCTACCCTATAAAGGTTTCCTGCGCCCAATGCTTCGTCCATGTGCATGCTGCCCACCCAGAAACGCCCTTGAGGGTCACACTTTCCATCATTAAACCGGTTATCAGGCAGATGCCCTTCTGGATTCGCAAAGTGCTCAATAGACGTCCCATCTCGGCTGACTATCGCTAGTCCCTGCCTAAGTGCCGCTAAAAACCGTCCATCTGGGAGTAGGGAAAAAGCCCCAATCATATCACCCAGATCAAGGCAAATATGCCTGCCTTCTTGGGGGAAAAATTCATGAATTTCCCCTTCCAAAATATCTACCCAGAGAATAGAATGCCTACGGGAATCCCACACAGGCCCTTCACCAAGTAAGCATCGATGGGGGGTGAGTACTTCCATGAATTGCGAGAGCTTGTCTGACATATATTTCAGGAATATAGGCCAATATACTGAGAGGCTGTTTGGATTTTGGTATTTCGAGCCCAAACGCTGGATTTTTTGGTTCTGACAAGCAGATTTTT
>CAZFPQ010000289.1:0-8565 GCA_964521065.1 uncultured Bacteroidia bacterium
GAACACAAAAAGATCATGCTCAAGGACTGAATGCGTCTAGCGACTGAAGCGCTTCCTCTACTTTCATTTTTAACTTTCTCAACTTTCTCTCTTAGAAAAAAGGGTACTTGTAGCAATTGTCACAAGAAACTAGGAGATCGTTGGAGATCTTAGGAACATGAAAAAGTCCAAGATCCTCCTATTTATCTTAGCTTGTCTAAGCTGTTTTGGATTGCTCTACTTGATAGTAGCAAGCATAGAGGCTCTGGCTTAATTAACCACCCTTCAATTTTATTCATATGAAAAAGAACATGTCCAGCCTTGACCGAATCATCCGCATCGTCATCGCCGCCGTTTTTGCTACCCTGTACTTTAGCAATGTACTCAGTGGAACCCTTGGACTTGTTTTGATGATCCTCGGTGTTGTATTTGTCCTGACTAGCTTCGTGAGTTTCTGCCCTATCTACGCAGTCTTTGGCATTTCTACTTGTAAGGTACCGGCAAAGCAATAAGTGGTTCAGACCATCCTGTATCCTTTATAGCCACCAAGAGACTGCTCCCCAAATGAGCAGTCTCTTGCCATTTAGACGATTACGAGATCTCGAAAGTTGAAATATTCAGTAGGTGGACAGAAGAAACCGGGTGATGATATTGCACCTTGATCATGTCCGAATTCGGACACATGGCTGTATATAGCCGAACAATAACAGATAAACACCAAGGGCGAAGCAAACACAAGTCCCTGACTAATAGCGCATTAAATCAATTGGCACCGCTTTGGACATATTTCAAGTCAAAATCACCCATTGACTTTTTTACCATGCTTCGGAATTACCTCCTGATCGCACTTCGTCATTTAAACCGAGAACGCCTCTACGCCCTGATCAATGTGTTGGGTCTATCGATTGGAATCGGATGCTGCCTGCTGATCTTTTTGTTGGTACGCCACGAAAGCAGCTATGATAGCTTCCATAATGAGGCCAGTCAGTTGTACCAAATCAGCACCATAGACTACATGCCTAAACTTGACGGACGCACCGACGAACCCGAAATAGGTCCTTTGGTCCCCATGGCAATGCCTCAAGTAATCAAGGAGGAAATACCAGAAGTCGCAGCAGCTACCGCCTGGAATGGTCGGCGAGTTACGCTACGCTACGAAGATGAATTATTTAGAGAAATCGCAGATTTTGCACATCCCGACTTTTTTCAAATGTTTTCTTTTGAGGTCTTGGCAGGAAGCCGTCAAGCACTAGGAGAACCCAAAGATTTGGTCATATCCCAAAAAGTAGCTAGCAAGCTATTTGGCAGTAGCGACCCCATTGGCAAGGTAGTAGAGGTACGGGTTGGAGAAAAGTCGTACCCCCTGACCGTCAGAACTTTGTTGGCCGATCCCCCAACCAATACCAATCTTCTTTTCAACGTTCTGCTCCCTATCCAACTCATGCCTTATTACCAGGAAAATTATCCGGAGTGGAACAACCGCAACACCAATCTTCTGGTAAAGCTGGAAAAGGGAGTATCTCAGGCCCAATTTGAGGAGAAATTGGCTGGTTTTTACGAAGTTCATTGGGGAGAGGATGACCAGAATAAGCGGGAAAGCTTAGAATTGGGTGATGAAACTGTATTGGGTGGATTGGTTACCACCCCTTTAACTCAACTCCACCTCAGCCCAGATATCGGGTGGTCCAGATCCATCAACCCTCAATACGGCGTTATCTTGTCTGCCATCGCCTTCCTAATTCTTATCATTGCTACCATCAATTATGTAAGCTTGGCGATGGCTAGAGCCAATAGACGCTTGAGGGAGGTTGGAGTCCGCAAAACCCTAGGAGCGCATAGTGGTCAGATCATGGTTCAGTTTCTTGGAGAAGCCATCCTATTGGCCATGCTTGCCATGGTCTTGGCGGCGGCATGGGTAGAATTAGCTCTCCCGTTTTTCGATCAGCTCATCGGACATGAGATGGAAGTATCTTTGCTGGACCAACCCCAATTCCTATTGGGATTAATTGGACTCAGCATTTTGGTAGGGGTCCTAGCTGGCAGCTACCCAGCCTTCTTTCTGGGACGCTTTAGTCCCGCCTCTGTCTTAAAAAGCCATCAGCAGTTCAAGGTTAGAACCGGCTTTACCAAGGCCTTGGTAGTCCTTCAGTACAGCTTGACTTTGTTCTTGATCGTAAGTTCTATGCTCATGAACCGTCAGATGACGTACATCAGTGAAAAGGACCTAGGATTTAATCAAGATCAAATTGTGGCGGTACCAATGGGAACCGGCTGGAGTGAGGCTGGCGAACGCTTGTACTACCAGATGAAAGGAGCTTTAGAAAGCCACCCAGACATCCACAAGATTAGCTCTACCAGCCTGAGTTTTGGTCACGGCTGGTCACGTTTCAGTTCTAGTTTCGAGGGAAAAAGTTTCTATGCTTATGCCTTCCGCGTAGATCCCCAATATATTCCTAGCCTCGAAATTGAGCTGAAAGCTGGTGAAAACTTTATGCCTACTAAGCTCATTGATACTTCCAACATCATCATCAATGAGACCCTGGCCAAGCAATTAGATACGGATGATCCTGTAGGAAAAAACATTCCAATTTTTGGAACCCGCCCAGGACCACGAGTCATTGGCGTAGTAAAGGACTATCATATCTTTTCTTTAGATCAGCCCATTCAGCCAGTAGTGCTCCACATGGATTCCGCTAAAGAAAAGCTAAACTATCTTTATTTCAAGGTTAGCCCTACACGTCAAGCAGAAACGGTAACAGCCATCAGGGAAAGCTTCGAGCAGTTCCAGCACAATGTACCCTTTCAGCACTATTATTTAGATGAAGATTTGGCCACCCAGTATGAAGCCCACCGGCGTCGTACCCGGCTGATGCAAATAGCGACCCTATTTGCCATCCTCATTGCATGTTTGGGTTTATTTGCTCTAGCCAGTTTGAATGCCTCAAACCGCACCAAAGAGATAGGCATCCGAAAAGTCTTTGGGGCGGACCTAGGGCGCTTACTGCTCCTGCTCAATAAAGAAGTGCTCTTATTGGCTTTGTTGGCTTTCGCCATCGGAGCTCCCAGTGCAGCCTACTTCATGCAAGAATGGCTTGATCAATTCCTCTTCAAGACCAATATAGACTGGAGCTTATTTGTATTTGCCTTGGGAATTGCCGTAGGGCTCGCCCTTCTCACCGTGAGCTACCAGGTGATCCGCGTGGCGATGACCCGACCTTCTGAGGCTCTACGCCATGAATAAGTAGCCTTCAAAATAATTTTCACCAGCATAGGAGTTTTGTACCTTTGGATTTCTCATTTTCAATTCTCCCATGCATCAACCGAGCAAACGCCTTTTTGTGTCTGACCTGGACGGCACCTTGCTGCAAGACGACACTACTTTATCGCCATATGCCCGTCAAAAGCTTAGCCTCTGGCTTGATCAGGGGCTAGCTTTTACCATCGCAACCGCACGCAGCATCGTATCGGTACGGCAAATTTTAACGGACCTCCCCATCAGACTCCCAGTGGTCTGTGCCAATGGAGCATACCTCTCCGATCTCCAAACAGGGGCCTACCGTTCCATACAGTCTATCGCCAAGCCGAGGGACCGAGACCTGCTACAACTGATTTTAGATCAAGGCTTTGAGCCATTTCTTTCTACCCATCAAAATGGGAAAGATGGATTGTATGTTTCCAAACTAGCCAACGAGGCCATGGAATGGTATTACAAAGACCGTGACAAAGTTGGTGATGAACGGCTAAAAATGACGGAGGATCTATTCTCAGTCATAGATCAATTGGTCATCTCCTTCAACGTGATGGAACGCCTAGAGCCTCTCAAAAAATTGGAGGAGAAAATACGCGAGCAATTTGGCGAGCTCGTCCATGTATACTTTTATGAGAATTGGTATTCCCCAGAGTGGTACTGGTTATCGGTATATGATGAATCGGCAACCAAGGGAGGAGCTATTCGCCAGATCATGCAGGAGCACGGTTTCTCGGCTGATCAACTCACCGTATTTGGAGACAACCTCAACGACCTAAGCATGTTCCAATTAGCCAACCAAGCTTTGGCCATGGAGAATGCAGTTGAAGGGCTCAAAAGACATGCTACGGGAAACATAGGAACCAATCAAACCGACTCTGTGATTGCTTACCTGGAGAATGCGACGGCTCAGGAATAATGCGTCATTTGGAATGATTTTGGCCCTAGATTTATAACTCTTTCCAATCCTTCGCAGCATGAAGAAGCCTTCAAACATCCTCAGGGGAGCTATGCGCCCTCTATTTTACAAGTCTGCCCCCGAAATCCACGTGGATGGGGATATAACTTTACGGGAGTTGAGGGACGAAGACGCGGATCCCATCTACGCCATGATTGAGATCAACCGCAGTCACTTAGAGAATTGGCTGAGTTGGATTGATTTGATCCATGATCGCAGTGATGCGGCAGACTTTGTTCGTCGTGTCAACTACCGTGATATCTTTGATGGAGGCTGGGTATATGGAATTTGGGCTGGAGAAAAGCTGGTTGGACTGCTTGATTTCAACGAGGGAGATCGAAAGCTTCGGCAAATCTCAATCGGTTATTGGCTCATTCGCCCCTTTCAAGGGAGAGGCATCGTAACCAAGTCGGTGATTGCCGCCCTGGATTACGTTTTTGCGGAAGAAAAGGTATTCAAAGTGCTCATCAAATGCGCCACAGATAACTTCCGAAGCCAAGCAGTCCCCATCCGGTTAAGGTTTAACTGGGAAGGGCTACAACGAAATGCAGGAACCGTCCAGGATCGTGAAGTCGACTTGGAAATATTTAGCATGACCGCCCATGAGTGGGTACGGCTGCAGGAGAAACAACAGAAACAGTTGTCGGAAAGCTGATCCCCAAAATCAAGAATGCCCTAATTGGGGGCGGTTTGAGTTTGGGTATTTCGAGCCCAAACACTGGATTTCTGGGTTCTGAGAAGCAGATTTTGGGAGGAGTAGCAGGCTGTTTCGAGAAAAACTGGTGCAAGCAGCCTCCTACTTGAGGCCCTTCATCCCAAGTACTCCACGAGCTCAACACCCAAAAAGCCTTTTAGACAGGGATGGGAAGTCCATCTAGCTGCTCAATAATCCGCTCGATTTGAGACTCAGACAAATCTAGATGGGTGACCATCCTGACGTAATTTTCACCAAAGGCAGAAACCTTGATATGGGCATCGGCTAACAGAGAGACCAATTCAGCCCGGGATACATGCTTGGGATCTGGCTGGAAAACGACTATGTTGGTCTCAACTGGCAATACCTCTGCTACCCAAGGACAGTCAAGCAGGGCCATTCCAATGGCCTGGGCACGTCTGTGATCATCTGAAAGGCGACTTACTTGATTTTGCAAGGCATACAAGCCTGCTGCCGCAAGATAGCCTGCTTGACGCATGCCACCACCAAACATTTTCCGTACCCGCAAAGCTTCTGATATCAAGGATTCGCTTCCGAGCAGCAAAGAGCCAACGGGAGCTCCAAGTCCTTTGGAAAGACAAATAGAAAGCGTATCAAAATGCTCACCCATTTGCTGGGGAGTATGACCTTGGGCTACCAGGGCATTGAATACCCGCGCACCATCGAGGTGCAGGCTGAGGCCATGCTTATCACAAAGTTCTCGTATGGCCACAATGTCAGCCAAAGGATAACAAGATCCTCCCCCCTTATTTGAGGTATTTTCTAAGGCCACCAAAGATGTACGAGGAAAGTGAACATCTTCTGGATTAATGGCTCCTTGGACTTGTGAAGCATTGAGACGCCCCCGGTTACCAGCAAGCAGTTTGACAGAACAGTGAGAATTCGCTGCAATTCCTCCTCCTTCGTAGAGATATACATGGGCCCACTGATCGCATATCACTTGATCTTGTGGCCTAGTCTGGATACGGATAGCAATTTGGTTACACATGGTACCCGATGGACAAAACAGAGCAGCTTCCTTGCCAAACAAGTCCGCAACATACTCTTGTAGTTCATTAACCGTAGGATCTTCACCGTACACGTCATCCCCCACTTTTGCCTGAAACATGGCCTCCATCATTCCTTGGGTAGGGCGGGTAAGCGTATCACTACGCAAGTCAATCCATTCACTCATGGGAGAAAATTAAGCGAATAAATTAGGTAATGCATCCCAATAACACTGTTATTTTATTTTACATATAAAATTGGATCAAAAATAAACCTATTCCCCGGAGAAGAGCTAGGGATATTCTTTTTTGCTGATGCGGCGCCCGGCTCCAGAACATGAGGTACCAGGTGGTGTCCATTCAATCAAAAAGGTAACAGGTACCCAACCACGTCCACAAGAAACTGAGCTTAGGCTTATCAGATGAGTAGCATCTTCAGCCGAGTACCAATGGATCGTTTCGGAAGAATTGGCTGGTTTTAGAAAGTGGGCCATCGCCCGACCAGCACTGTCCCAAACGGCAATTTGGAGATCTTGTTCTGCCGTGTCGATCAAGACTATTTGGTAGCATTGCTCTGCCCTTAAATAGATCTCTATATATTCACCGGGGTAAAACCAGGAAATGGCTTCCATTTGAGTCGGGGCAGCCAGCTCTATGTGCCCCCATTTGGAATGGCTAAAGTCACATGGCTGCTGCGCCATGCCATTCAGACAGAGTAAAAGAAAAAGCACCCACGATATATTTTTTTTCGTCCGCATAGCAAGGAATTACCATTTCAGACCCTAAAATATCCATTTCGGCTACTTTAATATGGGTTTCAGGCGCCGATGGTCAAGATTCGCGCTTGAACCATACCAAGAAAGTATTGGTTAAACATTTGATCTTTACGACATCCTCGGTCTAAACCTTACAAACCTTATATCGAACAATGACCAAATTCTCATCACTTTTAATCTTATTCCTGAGCTCGGCCAGTCTCTTACTTGCCCAAACTCAGGTAAGTCTCGAACCTAGTCAAGACAACACCTTGTACGAAAATGCTACAGGCAGCGTAAGTAATGGAGGTGGTCAATACCTCTTCGCTGGTGAAACCGCCAACAAAGGTTCGCGTCGGGCCATGATACAATTTGATCTGTCAGACAGCATCCCTGCGAATGCAGTGATTACGGAGGTGAGTCTGACCCTCAACTTGAACAAAACCTTGGCGGGCTCTTCCAACCAATCCCTACATCGGGTTACAGCCTCTTGGTTAGAAGGGAGCTCGAATGCCTCGGGCCAGGAAGGGGGAGGCACCGGCTCTAGTCCAGGAGAAGTAACGTGGATCCATCGTAGTTTTGATACGCTTAGATGGGCCGCTGCGGGAGGTGACTTTGCGGCTACAGCATCCGCTACCACTAACGTAGGGGCAGTGGGCTCATATACCTGGTCGGGGCCAGACTTGATCGCTGACGTGGAGGCTTGGGTCGCCAATCCAAGCTCAAATTTTGGCTGGATTTTGATAGGGGATGAAGCGGCCACAGGTAGCGCTAAGCGCTTTGATAGCCGCGAGGCGAGTGACAATCGGCCTACTTTGAGCATTACTTACACCGAAAACACAAGCAATCTAAGGGACTTAAGTCCCCTCGTGAAAGTATCCCCGAATCCAATGCGCGACTTACTCCAGCTGGACTTCACCCAATTATCTGAAGAGGTTGAAGTGACTCTATCTGATCTATCTGGACGGACCTTGATCCAGTCATTGCTCCCTGCTCATCTGAAACACAGCCTACCTGTAGCGGACTTACCCAAGGGAATTTATGTTCTGAGCATTGCAAGTTCGGAAGGCCAGTACCAGCAAAAGATCATGCGTCAGTAGCAAAGAGGGATCTGTGCTTAATCCTGTTTTGATTCCTAAGGGTTTCAAGACAGGATTTTTAATTCTTATTATGGCCTGAGCAGTGATTGAAGGGTTTTCTGATAAGCTTCCAACTCGAAAATAGCACGAACGGGTATGTCAAAACCTTCTACCATTTTACTCGACAGTTGGTCCTTGATGGTCAGAGGCTTTACACTTTCGTATTGCATAAACTCAAGATCTAGGGCATGAGCTTCAACTTCTATTCGAAAAGGATCAATGATCCAGTATTCAGAGACTCCGTGGGCGGCGTAATCCTGAACCTTGATGCCTCGGTCACGGTGCTCTGTACTTTTTGAAAGCACTTCTACGACTAAATCTGGTGCAGGATGGCGCATGGTTTCTTCGTCAAAAGTATCGGCAATCTCCTTACGCCAAAAGCAGATATCGGGCTCGTAATCATTTCGGGTTAAGGCAATCATCGCTTTTTCTGTATCCACCTCTCCCAGGTTATTCAGCGTTACGTAATTTTCTAATAGGGTAAATAGCCTTTTAGTGGATCTAAGATGCCTTTTTTTTGCGGGTAAATGCCTGATGATCTCTCCGTTAATGAACTCTGCCTTCACATCTGGGCTAAGCCATTCATAAAAGTCACTGCGCTTTTGTGCTTCTGCCCCAAGCACTTGCTCTACCTCTTGGAGTAAAAGCTTCAAATTCGGAGTATCTAATAATTCATGAAAAAGAGAAGAACGCATGCTGACGAAGGTTTGGAGAAAAGAAGACCCAATTATTGGTCCTGGAAATCATTGGTAAAATGATAGGTAATCGGGCAAGAATTACTTCTAT
>CAZFPQ010000290.1:0-8556 GCA_964521065.1 uncultured Bacteroidia bacterium
TTATACCCTTTTCGCCATGCAAAAATTCCCAACCAAGTGATATACACCAAGGCTACTGTAATGAGAAAGAACAAGGAAACGATCATTACTCCAGAGAGATCCACCATCCACTTCACTCCTTCCCTTCGGTCAAAAGCCATAGATAACAGGATCATTAGGGCAAGGTAAGAGGAGGGAATGATGAATACGACTCGAAATATCTTGGTGATTTTATACCAAAAAGGAGAAAGATCCCTTAGGTTCAGGTAACTCATGGCAAACGAGATCAGTCCAAACCCAGCTATCCCTACACAGATAAAGTAAACGATCCAATCATAATCTGGCCATAGCTGAAACCAGTCGTGGTATTTCAGGTGAGACAGGGCAAAGCTGATGACGCCTACCAAGTAGAGGAGGTAAGGGGCGTAGGTCCGTTCTCTTGCTACCAAAGACAGAAGCAGGAAATAGAAAAATTGAGCCAGTAAAATCCCCAAGAAGATGCTATTAGCTAATTTTTGTTTGGGGATGATTTCCGAAAAAAAATTGGGTTTTAGGTGGTAAATATTATACAAGCTAGGCTTTCGAGCTACGCTTACTCCCTTTACACGTATGTAGACGACTTTCTCCTGAGTAGGAGCTAAATCAAGCTGGAAAATACTGCGCCAATCAGATACGCCTTTCTTGTCTTTATGGCTGACAAGGTTCCCCGTTAGCTCCTCTTGGTAACTTCCATCTGCTTGTGGAAGGTACACCCAAATCGAGTCCCAGGTGACATTTTCCATGCCCACCATGAATAAGGCCTGCTCACTGGTATCTGGATGTCCCTTGATCCTGAACCTAAACCATGTGCTTGGCCCTAGTTCAAAGTCACCAGGCAAATTGGGTTGGAACTTATTTTCCCTCCACAGTTGTTGTACATCTCCGAGCCTAAGCTGATGTGTCGGATCCTTATAGATCAGAAAACTTGACCTCAGCAGGTTAGAAACGATGGAGTTGTTATAGTTGCTATACTCTCGACTAAGGGTATAGCCAAATATTCCCCTCTTGTAGTAAGCCTCCTGGAGGAATAAGCGGGCTTGGCTTGAATCCTCTTGAGCAATGGCCAAGAAGTACAAGTCGTACAAGGCAAAAATTTCGGTTAGGCTATCTCGAAAGGTCGTGGCGTATTGATAGGCCAGATGTGAATAGAATCTAACCGAATCTGGCTGCTCAATGTCATCAAATTGATCAGCCATACGCTCATAAAGAGGGGCTCTGAGGCTGTCAGGAGCCTGATTGATTTCTATCCTGAGAGAATCGCGCAGGGGAGTCTTACCCAAACATATCACGCTACCTAGAAACAGAAAGGTCAATAAACCTGCTAGGCGATATTTATTCATGGTAAAAACTTGGTGCTTTGACCCAGCATGGATCAAGGGAACCCCTAAACTTACGGATTAATTATAAACTACTTCCTCCGATGAGTATTTTGAGTCAAAGCCGATCATTCTTCTTTATCCAAGCATCTTGCCCAATGGATTGTTTTGGAAGGATACGGCTTGGGATCTAGAGAGGTAAATTTGGAAAAAGGGATCACCCTACTGCTTTTCGAAATGCAGATAGCTAAAATGCCTTTTTTGCCCCATTTTAAGCAGTTTGAGGCAGCTTTTAAACCAAGAGAGTCCGTAACGCAGGTGGTGAATTTGTAGGTTGAGCCATTACTAATTAGGACTCTACATGCGAACGATCTTCACCTTACTTGGGGCAGGAATTTTTCTTTGCTTGGCCGGCTGTCAGACCCAGTATCCCACCGGCTCATTTGGCTACGATTTGGAGCGTTTGAAATCCTTGCCCGGATTGGAAGTCCTTTCTACAGGCAATTCTATGCTGGCTATCTCGGGCCCCCTACAGGTGAGGGTGCTGACCAGCAGTGCCCAAGGTAAGAAAGGGTATAGCCACGGCTGGTTTAATCACAAACGGATCCAACAAACCGTACCCGAGGTTCCCGCCGCCTACATCGGTGGGGAAAGCCGCTTATGGCTAGGGCCAGAGTATGGGCCATTTTCTGTGTTTTTTGATCCGGGTGTAGAACAAGTGGAGGCCAACCAGCGAGCTCCACATGACCTAGATTGGAAGCGATTTGAATTGATTAAGCGCGATTCCCTCATGGTCAGCTATGGTGGGGAGATGACGGTCATCAACGCCGCTGGGTATAAGTTTGATCTTAAGGTAATGCGCCGGGTCAAGTTGCTTACACCAGAGTTGATCCGAAAAAAACTGAAGCTAGAAAGTCTGGAGAAGGTGGCCTACGTAGCTTTTGAAGCAGAGACAGTGGTAGAAAACTACAGCAACGATACCTTTGATCCAGATAGCGGACTGATTGCCATTTGGGAACTAGGCTGCATGAATACCTCCCCTGAGAATGTGGTCATCATTCCGCTGAATTCTGACTCTGCTACCATCACCGAGTACTTTACCCCACTTGGAAAACGTGGCCTAATCCGGGATAAGACTTTGTTTTATCGCGCTGATGCAGAGGGAATCAACAAGATCGGCATCTTACCAGCCGATACCCGACCCCTAATGGGAAGCTATGATCCTTCTCGGGGCTTACTATCAGTGGTAACCTTTAGCTTTTATCCTCAGGATAGCCTTTACGTCAACTCTCAACCAGAGAACACAACACCCTATGAGGGGGATGTCATCAACATCTTCAACGGAGAAGTGGTTCCCGAAATCAACCGTGATATTCCTTTCTTTGAATTTGAATCTTCTTCAAGTGCGGGGATTCTCCATTCTGGGGATCAACTGTATCACCGGCAAACCACCTTTCATTTTGAGGGGTCTCCCGCTGAACTGAATCCGATTGCTGAAGGGGTATTTGGGCTGCGGTTAGAGCAAATCCCTAAACTTTAATCACAAGAGCTGGCTTCATTCCTTCATGCAGGTCTATGCATAATCTTGGGTGAAGATGGCGCTTATGCTTTCATCAGGGGCTTGGTGACCCAAGAATGGGCCTAGACACTTATGAGGATAAATTCTCGGTTTAGACCTAATTTTTCCTTAAAATTTTTATGCTACTTTTTATGGCAAAAGCACCATCCCTTGATCAGGAATGGTGCTGTATAAGGTGATAACTAGTGTTCTAGATGAAAGAGCCTTAGGCTGGAGATTCTGGACTGGCTTTCTCTTTAGGCCGATACATGATGGCGTAAATGATCTCTAAAAAGCCCAACACAACAATTGGGGGAGCAATGTAGAGAGAGATCGAGAATTCCGTGGCATCGATAAAGTCATCCAAGGACATCAGCATAAACCCCAAGGCAATTAAGCCAATGCCAACCAGCAGCAAAATGTAGTTCATGCGTGTAAATGGCAACTGAACCTCTGAGTCAGAAACAGAAGCCTTGGCACGGCTTTCGGGCGTAGTGAGGTTAGATTTTTCCTCCGATTTTGGAGAAGTTTTGCGTACGCTGGCTTTGGTTTTCCCTTTCTTAGCCATGTTTTGTCTTTAAGTATTTTATACCAATTCGTCTAATGATCGATTCAAATATCGGTTGACGGCTAGATAACTGCCCAAAGTACCGATTAGCAAGCCAAATAAAACAATTCCAGACAGTAATCCAATCTGGCCTATCTGATTGATTTCGATCTTGGGAAGGTCAGCCTTTAACAACCAATCTTGACTTAATTGATAGAAACCAGTGAGTCCTGCAGAGGCCAACAGGCCAGATAATAAACCCTGAGCGGCACCTTGCCATAGAAAAGGTCTTCGGATGAAGTTGCGGGTGGCTCCGACCAATTCCATACTTCTGATGACCAACCTTTTTGCAAAGATGTTGAGCCGAATAGTGGTAAAAATTAAATAGAAAGATACCAAAATCAGGATCAAGCCAATTCCTAAGACCAGCCACGACAATACCTGGATATTGTGGTTCAACTGGTTTAGCCGCTCTCCTTCGTACACTACTTCAGACACAGGTCTCTTTGCTTCTAGGTCAGCCCTTAACATAGTCAGGCTATCGAACTGCATGTATTGAGGGGTGATCAGGAGGTTGTAGGAAGCTGGTAGAGGATTTACTCCATCCAAGGCCAGAGGGACGTCTTCACCCGTGCGTTCCAACATGAGGCGAGCAGCAGCATCTTTGGAAATAAACCGAACAGAAGTAATCGCAGGGTGATGTCTAAGCTGGACCTCCAGTTCTTGCAATTGGAGCTCTCCAATGCCATCATGAAGGAATACCTTCATCTCCAGTTTACTTCTCAATCGGTCGGCGAGTTGCTGGCCAAACAGGATGACCCCCACGAAAACCCCTAAGAACAACAGAACCAATCCCATGCTGAGGGTGGCAGTTACATAATTGTTCCGGCTGCGCCGGCGCCAAAAGTCATTGCTGTTGTGTGGGGTCTTTTGAGCCATAATCCATTCTTCCTAGGTAAATTTCGGCTCTCTTGGTTGATTTCCCAAAAGGATTCTATCAAGTTGGCAAAGAACGTTCGCCAATAGTTACCCGCATCAGACGAATTGGTTCAATCGCAGGGGTATTTTTTGAAGTTTGGAAGGGCAAGGTGGATTGATCCTGATCCAGAGAGGAGCACATGTCTGATTGACCTAATAAAAAAAGGAAGCAGCCGGGTTAGCTGCTTCCTAGTAATTCGTCTTATAAAACAGATCAACAGACCCTATGACTTCGCTTGATGTACCACTCGCTGAGGGAATGGAATCTCGATGCCCGCTTGATCAAGGGCTATTTTTGCTTTTTCAGTGATGCCAAAGTAGACGTCCCAGTAGTCAGCTGTGGTGGCATGAGGGCGAACCGCCAGGTTGACAGAACTATCGGCTAATTCTAGAACCGTGACTGAAGGGGCCGGATCTTGTAGTACTTGGGGATCATTTTTCATGACTTCCATGATGACGTCACGGGCTTGCTGGATATTGGCGTCATAGCTGATACCAACTACCAAGTCTACACGTAACTTACCTAGAGAGGTATAGTTAACGATGCTGCCATTGGCAAGTTCACCATTAGGAATGATGACCTGCTTGTGGTCTGGGGTCTGAAGGGTGGTGACAAAGATGTTAATGGCAGTTACATGACCGGTGTAGCCTTGGGCCTCAATCAAGTCTCCAATCCGGAAAGGCTTGAATAGAAGGATCAATACCCCGCCCGCGAAATTTGCCAAGCTACCTTGTAACGCTAAGCCTACCGCCAATCCTGCTGCACCAAGGATGGCAACGAAAGAGGTGGTTTCAATTCCAACCATGCCCGCGACAGAGATAAACAACAGGGCATAGAGGAGAACCCGTACCAGGTCGCCTAAAAAGGTTTTTAATGCAGCCTCCATTTCACGAGAAGCCAAACCTTTTTTGAAGAGCTTGAGTACCCGCTTGATGATCCAGTTACCGATGATCAGGACTACAATGGCGAGTAAAAGCTTGGGGACGTATTCAGTGGCTAATTCAGTCCCTTTTTTGATTACTTCTTCCATGTCAAACATGAGAGTAGAGTTTGTTTAAGGATTATTGAGTTGGTTCAAAGTTTTTGAGAATAACGACATTATGAAGCTTAGAAGGAAGTGACGTCACCCTCTTCTGGGAAAAAAAGTTAAAAATGCTTTGCAAGCAGCTTCAATGAAGCAACAATCCATGGAGGAATTCAAGCCGATCAGCCTGAGAGGGGGGCTTGTCAGTGCGCCAACGCAACATACGAGGAAAGCGCAGGGCAACTCCACTTTTGTGTCGCTTAGAGCGATTGATGCCTTCGAAACCAATCTCAAATACCAATTCGGGTTTGACAGACCGTACTGGGCCGAAACGCTCGAGCGTGTTTTGTTTGATCCAGGCGTCGACTTGCCGCATTTCGGCGTCAGTCAGGCCTGAGTATGCTTTAGCAAAAGGGACCAATTGATCACCATCCCAGACTGCGAAGGTATAATCCGAATAGAGGTTGGCCCTTCTGCCATGGCCCCGCTGGGCATAGATCATGACGGCGTCTACCGTGAAGGGGTCTACTTTCCATTTCCACCAGTCACCTCTTTTGCGTCCGACTTTGTAATTTGAACCCTTTTGCTTGAGCATCAAGCCTTCAGAAAACTTTTCCCTGGCCCCCTCCCTCAGTTTTGCCAATTCAGCCCAGGTATCAAAGTTGGCTTCTGGGGATAGCTTGAGCAGATTAGGTAAACCCACCAAGCTAACCAGTTCTCCCAGGAGCTGGCGACGTTTTTGCAAAGACCAGCCCCTGATATCCTCCCCTTGATATTCCAGTAGGTCATATGCCATGATCAGACAAGGGGCTTCTTTGAGATGCTTTTTACTGACGTTTTTGCGGCCTATACGGGTCTGCAAGAGTTGGAAAGGCAAGGGATGCCCATCTCGAAAAGGCATGAGCTCGCCGTCGATTACGGTTCCATCAGGTAGCGCTTCCCCTAGGGGAATCAACTCTGGAAATTTATCCGTGATCAGCTCCTCGCCTCTACTCCAGATGAAGGTTTCTCCCCCTCGCTTAATGCTTTGGCTTCGTATGCCATCCCACTTCCATTCCGCTTGCCAATCTGTGGGTGATCCCAATGCCTGAGGCTCTATATCCAACTGATAAGCGAGGTAAAACGGATAGGGCCGTGATAGCTGGTCATTGGGGTTTTCAGAGAAAAGCAGCTCCTGGTAGCTGGTAGTTTCTGCCGTCCAGTCTCCCATCAGGCGATGGGCAATGAGGTTTTCTTCCAAGCCGCTGTGTTTGGCCAGGGCTCGGGTCATCAGTTTTTGAGATACGCCCAGGCGAAATCCCCCCGTGATTAATTTGTTGAATACGAAACGCTCCTTGGGCGTGAGCTGGCGCCAGGCATATAACATGTGGTTTTTCTGCTCCTCTTCATCTTGACCCTTCAATGCTTTGAGGTACTCCATCCACTGGGTCAAAGACAACTCGCTGCGCTCAGATGGTTTAGGTGGGGGCAATAGGAGCGAAAGCGTTTCAGCCAAGTCCCCTACCACGTGGTAGCTTTCTTCGACTAGCCATAGCGGTATCCCCGTCCATTCACTGGCCCATTCTCGCATGAGGCTAGTTTTTACCGACCTTTTGAGTCTGCGACCTGAAAATAAGGCGATTACCCATAGCTTATCCTCATCCTTAGCTTGATCAAAATAATTGGCCAATGCCGACACCTTGGCCGTGGTCTTATTGGTTTGATCCAGTTGGGTGATGAGGTGGGCAAAAGCTTGCATGGAACGATCAGCCTTACATTAACGAATGAGGGAAGAGGGAAAAACCACCACCGATTCATGGCCATTTTTCCCAACACTGGCCACTCCAAAGAGGAAATTATCAATTACAATACCTTCCAAGGTGAATTCCGTTGCATCGGTAACCCAGCGACTGTGCTGCCATTGGGGAGCGGTTGTATCGCGCCAATAGATTTTGTAGCCTGCGATCTGATCACTTTTTGGAGCTTCCCATCGCAGGGTTGTACTGGGGCGAACGGCACCGCCTATGCCCACCTCAGAGGGGGGAGGAGGAGCCCAAGCTAGGGCGGCCAAGTTGATGGCATTGACGGCGGTCAGCTTGGCGCAGTAAGCAAAGTTGACCCCTTCGATGACATCTCCGTATTCAATTCCATCCTCTACCCGAATGTCTTGGTGCTGTCGGTCATAATGTTCGTGGGCCTCCATGATACGGACGCCCGCGTAGCCCAGGTCATTGAATGGCCGATGATGACCACCTCGCCCAAAGCGATCGAGGCGGTAGATCATAAGTGGATTCATCTCGGGCAGGTAGGTCTGAGTAGTGCGATGAATGTAACGGGCGAGTTGTCGAGAGATCCCATCGACTTCCCCTCCATAAAAGCGACGCAGACGGCGCTGTCGGTCTGTTTCTGTCACAGGAGTAGGCTCAGAAAAGATTCGGAAGCTGCGGTTGTCAATGACCCCATCGATTCCCTCAATGTTGCCAATCATGTCATTATTGAGCACCCCGATGAGCTCCCAACCCTTTTCTTGGGCATATGCAGCAAGGCCCCTGCCTCCATAGAGGCCTTGCTCCTCTCCAGAAAGACCTACGTAAATGATGCTGCTACCAAATTCGTATTGAGATAAGACCCGGGCGGCTTCCATGGCTCCCGCCATGCCTGTGGCGTTGTCATTCGCTCCAGGGGCATCTATTTCGTAGTCCATCACGTTAGAAGCCCGGCTATCAATGTCGCCAGACATGATGATAAAGCGGTTGGGATGAATTTTTCCTCGCTGGATAGCCACGACATTGACGACCTCTACATCCTGACTGATTCTATCGTTGCCTTCAGCCGGGACTAGGTTGCGCTGATAGAATACTTCAAGACAGCCTGCGCAATCCGTCGAGATTCGGTCAAACTCTGCCTTGATCCAACGGCGGGCGGCCCCGATTCCTCGGGTATCAGAACTGGTATCCGATTGGGTATGTCGGGTGCCAAAATCGGCCAAGGTACGAATGTCTTGTTCAAGCCTTTCGGCAGAAACAGCGTTGATGATGTCGTAGAGGCGAGCATCAGGGGTCTGAGCCTGGGCTTGAAGAGAGGTGCAGATAATAAGAAAAATGGAAAGAAGAATTCGATACATATGTTTGGTCG
>CAZFPQ010000291.1:0-8504 GCA_964521065.1 uncultured Bacteroidia bacterium
ATTTCGTTGGCTGGATCCTGGTCGGTTTGGATGTTCAGAAAGCCCAAGCGCCAGTCTTCATTCAACTTGCCGCTCAGCCTTACCCCCCCTAGTATTCGGTTTTCAATCAGGTTGTCTGCGGTATCCCTCGCCAAGCCAATACGACGTGAGAAAAAGGGGCGACTGTCTCCTTGGTTGCTGCCAAAGCTGGCAAATAGGTCGCTGTTGTCAATGAAAAATTGACGCCGTTCAGGCAACTGTACTTCAAAGCGGGTGAGGTTGGTAAAGATGTTGTCGACTTCTACGTTGGAGAAATCTGGATTCACCGTGATATCTAGGTTTAGGCCATCTCCAATCGCGATTTTGGCGTCGCCTCCTGCTTTTAGCTTGCTGCTGCTGGCATCCGATTCAAAATCTTGCTGGGCCAGGCCATTGAGGTAGGGAATCATGGCTACCAGCCGACGAGACTTGCCCAGAGGACGGTCGAAATACAGGTCTCCCATGAAAGCAAGGTTGATCAAAAATTGGTTTTGGCGGCCACGGGACCAAGTGCTCTGTTCATTGGTCTGCAGGTTGAATCGGTAGGCTTGAAACCGCCATCTTTGACTGCCTTCAGGAAATTTTAGCGAACTGAAGGGGATCGCCATTTCGATGATATAGTGATCCTCATAAATCCTGCTTTCACCTTTCCATTTGATATCCCACGTGCGATTGAAACTGCTGATGTCGATGCCTCCATTAGAAATCAATGCCTCACGTCGTACGCCGTAGGCCGTAGTACCAAATTGAAAGGCATTGGTACCATCGCAAAAAGTGTCAAACATCAAGGAGACATTGTCATTGGTGGAACCTCGATAGTCCCGGCGAAGGGTCGTAGCTACAAACTTATCTGCCAATCCTTCGGCCCGGATGCCTATGTACAAATACTGGTCATCAAAGAGCATCCTTATCTCAGTTTGATGCTCTGCTTGAATGGAATCGGTGGGGAAGAACTGCCAGAAGTCCCCGGTGACTTCTGCTGTGCTCCAGACTGCTTCATCGAATCTTCCATCAAGCGCAATAGATTCTGTGATGTATTTGGCGGTGAAGCTTTTCTGGGTAGACTCTTGAGCCCATATCTGCATGGGGAATGAACATAAGCATAAACAGATCAACCCAAGTTGAATGCAATAAGACTGTGTGTATGACATATCAGTATGGGATTGTTCTCGGGGAAAACAATCAATGGTAAAGCGTTAGGTGGAGGTAGATAAGGAACTTTGAACTTTTGCTGACTCATAATCTATCAAAGGGCAAAATCTCTAGATTAGGACAGAAAAGTCCTGGTCAAATGACTTCCAATCGGGTATAGACTTAAAGCCTAAAATGGTTCATCATGGTTTACCACGATTTTTTGGGATGGGGGAAAAGGGGGGTGCTTAAATGGAGACGGGCTCAGTTATTTGTAATCAGTAGTTCGGGTTTGAAAACAGCATTTTTCTGGCGTCGATGACCTCTTTCTGCTCTGCCTTTTGCCCTCTCACATCTATTAATTACCAACACATCTATCATGAAAGATCCCAAATCTCTATCCATTGAGGCTTTGCCGCAAACACCAGCTTTACCTACCGCCAGCATGAAGGCATTGGCTAGTCTGGCAAGATCGAGGCGTAATCGCTGGATCAAGGCCTTAAGCTTCAATCCATGGAGGATTAACATTGAATTTACCTCGGAAGATCAAACCATCATGGATCATGAAAACATGAATCGTTGATGTTTCTAATGAGCTCTCCTCCTTGCGAGGAGGAGGGCAAATGCGTAGATTTTGATTTCAACCCCTTCCATGAGCTTAAAGAGAAAAAATTGAGCTATGAAGGTATTGAGTACCCCAAAAAGCTTAACTCCCTTAACTCCCTTAACTCCCTTAACTCCCTTAACTCCCTTAACTCCCTCTCCAAGAATCTGGCATCTACCTACCTCCATGATCCGTTGCATTGCTTTTATTCTGTTCTTAGGATTCTCTCTGGCTTGGTCTCAACACTTGGATAGCTTGAGGGCTGAATTTCAGGGTTTATCCTCTGACAGTCAGAAAATGGCTTTACATACAGAGTTGGGCTTTGCCTATTGGGAGGAAGGAGCCTTAGAGCTAGGCAAGCAGGAGTTTGTGGTGGCGATTGACTATGCAGATCGGCTTCAGATTCCCCTGGCCCAAGGCCAAAATCGCCGCTATCTAGGAATGATATTGACCGCGCAGTCTGAACACTTGGCCTCTTTACCCCAATACCTTGCTGCTGATTCTTTGCTCGCTCTGTCCGGTGGCTTAGAATGGATGAAATTGAAAGTTGATTTAGGCAATGCCTATTACTATTTGGGGGACTTTGATTTGGCGACCATTGCGTACCAGGTGGCTGATTCTATCCTCATCCACTTTCCTGAGGAGAGTCATCGGCGGAGTGTGATTTTGAGCAACCTGGGAACCATATTCATGGAATTGGGAATGATGGACCAAGCGATGCCTTATTTGGAAGAAGCGGTAGAGGTTGCCTCATCCCTTAAGGATCCGACCGAACTGGGGGTTGCTTATCACAACCTTGGCGGAGGACTTGAGATGATCGACTCCTTGAATCAAGCAGAGCTTTGGTATCTAAAAGCCATGCATTTAGCAGACAGCTTAGACCTCTCTCGCCTCAAAGGATATTGCTATCAGGGTTTGGGAAGTTTGGCCAACAAACGTGAAAACTATTCAACAGCAGCGAATTACATTGAATCAGCCCTTAATTATGTGACCAGTGAGGATGAACGCATACTCTACCAGTCTCGTCTCGGTCATTACCTGAGTTTGGCTGGAAATACAAAGAGGGGTGGAGCCATCTTAGAACAGAGCCTAGCCCAAGCGGAAGCCTTAAATTTGGGCATATACCAAATTGAGATCCTCAATTACCTAGAGACTTGCTACCTAGCAGAACGGGATTTTGAACAGGCCTACCATATGGCCCTTAAGTATCGCAACCTGAGCGACAGCATCAATAGCGCAGAGTTAAAGGCACAAATCCAGGACCTCGAAGTTAAGTATCAAAGCACCCAGCGGGAAAACGAAAACCTTGCTTTGAAGGCGGAGAATGAAGCTCAGGCTGCTAAATTGAGGCAACGAAGCCTGATTCTAGTTTTTTCCCTGGGACTGATGTTATTGGGGACTGGGGTTTTTTATTTTTATCAAAAAAACCTCAAGAACCAGAAAATACTGGCTGATCAACAAGCCGAGCTTCATCAGCAACGCCTCAATGAGATGACCCGTGAGCAACGATTCATCGCCATGCAGTCCATGGTCAGCGGACAAGAAGCGGAGCGAAACCGTTTAGCCAAAGATCTCCATGATGGACTAGGTGGTCTCTTGTCCACTTTGCGGCTACAAGTAGCCCAAATTGATGGCCTTCCTTCAGGTCAAAACCAAGGAGAACTGGAACAAGCCACCCACCTGATCGACAAGGCCAGCCAGGAACTGCGACGGATTGCCCACAATTTGATGCCTCAAGCCTTGTTAAAGTTCGGGTTAGGAGCCGCCTTAGAAGACTTCGTAGGTGACATCAATCAGGCAAAAGGCCTACGGGTAGACCTGCAATTAAGGGGACTCAAGCCGGATCTTCCCATCGATTTGTCCTTGACGCTGTACCGCATCATCCAGGAACTAACCAACAATGTCCTCAAACATGCTCAAGCTAGCGAAGCCCTGATCCAGCTAATTCAGCAGGACAATACCTTGCACCTGACGGTGGAAGACAATGGGCAAGGATTTGATACAGGTCAGATAAACCAAAATGGGATTGGCCTGAGCAACCTCCGTTCCCGAGTAGAATACCTGGGCGGCAACTTGGAAATAGATGCCCGACCAGGTGAAGGAACGGCCATATACATCACTTTATACACCTAAGGTAATCTAGATAAAACCATCCATGAGTCCATCTCCTCCCATCCGTTTGCTCATTGTCGATGACCACCCCTTGGTAATCGATGGCTTGCGCAAGGCTTTTGGCCAAGATCCCCGTTTAACCTTAGTAGGAACTGCTGCCGATGGCCATGCCGCGTTAGAATTTTGCCAAGAAAATGAAGTAGACCTGGCCATTCTAGACTTGAGTTTGCCAGGTATGGATGGCATGGAACTCTGCAAACTCCTTCGCAAAGCCTATCCATTGCTCAAAATCATTGGACTGACCACCTATGACCAAGTCAGCTTCATCACCGAGATGCTCCGCAATGGCGCCAATGGCTACTTGTTCAAGAACGTAAGCCAGGAGGAATTACTCCAAGCTATTCACGCAGTGATGGAGGGAGAGACCTACTTATCCAAAGAGGTGCATCAGAAACTATTGGCCAAAGCTATGCAGCAAAAGCCTACGTATACGGGTTTCATTCCCAGACTCTCTCGACGTGAAAAAGAGGTACTCAAACTCATCGTGGATGAGCATACCAATCAAGAAATTGCCGATAAACTGTGCATTGCTTTGACTACGGTTGAAACCCACCGGGTCCATCTACGGGAAAAGCTTGGGGCCCGGAATACCGCGGGCATGGTACGTATGGCGATTAAGTTTGGCTTGGCGTGAAAAGGCTATTAGTCTAATCGTGGAGATATGGCTCGTTTTGGTAGGCCAATCGCCTGACATTTTCCATCACCCTTCTCATGTATTTTCGCCAGAAAGTCTTCGCAAAAACCCAGTTCAATGGGTAGAGTAGAGGCGAATTCGCATGAAGAGAATAACTGTATTCCACTGATATTTTATTCTGCTCCAGCTCTGTTGTTTCCCATCTGCCTACAAATTTATAGAAGCCGAGCATCCAAGCCTGGAACTCATCTACTTGGATGGTCCAGTATTTATTTTCTACCCTTTCCAATACCCGGTCGACAGACGTAAAGCCACCTTTTTGGGTGAGTGACTTTGCGGTGTAAATCTTCTTACTTGATCCTGGCACTCCCCAATTCTCGCCATCCGTCACATGGGTTACTTTGGGCATGACTACGTAGCCGGTGTGGATTTTGGACACATCACAGAGCATAGGCGTTTTAAATGCTCGTTCGAGTGAGCATTCATAAATACCGGATACTTTTGCCGTGAAAATCATGGGCTTAAAGGGGTTTTTTGCTTGAGGAAGTAGACAAAGAAGAAGTTCTACAAGTTAGTTGAAATATGGAAGGATTAGATTATCCCATTTGACGTATGCTAGGGCATACAGCGCCTTGCTTGACTAAGGAACAGTCAAACAACCACTATGCACTTTTGCTTGATCCTCCATCCCATCCTAGCGTCAGAAAAAGGGTCGATTGGCCCGCCAAACTCGATTTTTCTTCCTCGATCTGACATGAAATATCTGCTGACTTGTTGTTGATACTCACTCAAGGTGAATTTCTACTTACATTCCCCAAGGCTATTTGGATAATATTGGGGCCGTGCCAAAAGTCTTGTAAATTTTAGGAGACCCCTCCAATGTTTCCATATGAACCAAGAACAGGCCCTCATCCATGTTGATTCCTACCTAAAAAGTCTCCAGCCCTCCTATCTTTTGGATGAAAACCTTCCGTTTTTCAGAGAAGCGGTAAAAGTGATTAAGGTGAAATCAAAGGATACCCTGATCATTCCGGGTGAAATTTGTAGGCATGTCTATTTGGTCTTAGAAGGAGGCTTTGTATGTAGGTACGTACATGAAAAAACCGGTGTGGCCAACACCATCAACTTTTACTTAGAGGATCTACATCCGATCATGACTACGTTGGATAGCTTTTTTACCCAGACTCCCACCAATTGTGAGCTGAAGGCAATCAGCACCTCCCTTGTAGGGGCCCTTCCTTTAAGTGCCATCAATGCCCTGATGGACCGGGACGAGCTGTTCATGAGTTTTTACAAAGAAGTGGTCACTAGGGCGATGGTGGAGGAAAATGACTTGAAAACCAAGCTGATCTCTTACAATTCCAAAGAAAAATATGACTACCTGCTGGAGGAAATGCCCATGGTCATCCAGAAGGTTCCTTCCAAATACATCGCTGAATTTTGTGGGATATCTCCGGGTTGGTTGAGTAAGCTGAAGAAGTAACCCTCCGCTTCCAAATAAAATTGGGGAAGAGTCTTTTCTTGTATTAATGCAAGATTCTTGCGAATCACCCCCGGTAGCTTTGCCATTATTCACTATAACACCTACCAAATGGCAAAGTCGTATCTTGGATTCAATGCCCAAGACCTGCAGTCAGATTACGCTTCCTTCTACCAAGAAAAAATGGCAGAAGTACCTGAGAGCATAGGCACCCATACCCAAACAGCCCTCCCCTGGGGCACTTTACCCGACATTGATGAGGCAGCCCTCCTAGAGAAGGAAGGGGATATGCCTACCGAAACAGGCTTCTCCGTTGCTGAAGATGGCAGCATCGCGGTAGCCTTGAAGACCCATATGCCTGATACTACCCCTGAAATGTGGGACTGGTGGTTTGGCTGGCATGGATCTGAAGACAAACGCTACAAATTGTGGCACCCCAAGTCGCATTTGACGGCGAGGTGGGAAGATGGAAGGGTGGATGATTGTTACATCGGTAGGACATCCCTCATCGAAGAGTACATCGGCGAAGCGGCCATGGATGCGGCTATCCAATTCAGGTCTCCCTTAGATTTTGGCTTTTCCTTCGATGCGGTGAACAACTCTCAGAACGCAGTTTACATCTGCGCTCGAATTGGGCATCCCAAACTCCCAGTCGACTATGGTTACTTGGTGCATCAAGTTCGGAGAACGGAATCCGGTACAGAAATGCGTTCGCGATTTTGGATGGGGGGAAAATACATTGCTGCCCGCCGCGACAATTTCTTTGAAAAAGCCGCGGTAAAAGTTCTCCAAAAAATCCAAGCCTTGCCCCAGCAATTTGCCCAAGACCTGCTCCAGCATTGTGCAGAGGAAATGAACCATTTGGCTTCTATCCTTCCACAGATACATGCGCAATATGCGACCCCCGAGCCTCCCTTGACCATCAGCGGAGATACCTTCCATAAAGGAGACGAAAACTTTGAAGAAGTGGTCATGGCCACCCTCTTTAGTAAAACGCCTGTTGACCGTAGGCCAGCTGGTATCTATGAACCCAAGACTGTCGAAGACATTGTCAACATCGTCCGCTACGCCAAGAAAGTTGGCCGCAGAATCACCATCACCTCAGGTGGGCACAGCTTCAGCGCCAACTTCCTGCGCGATGACTGTATGCTGATTGACATGAAACACTTCAACCAGTTCCGTGTCAATGTAGAAGAAAAAACGGCTGAGGCGGGCCCTGGGGTGGGGGGGAGTACCCTGATGAAAGCGCTGTATAAGCAAGACCTCTTTTTCCCCGCTGGGCATTGTCAGGGCGTTTGCTTGGGAGGCTACCTGCTACAAGGTGGCTATGGCTGGAATGGCCGTAAGCTCGGGATTGCCTGCGAAAGTGTAACGGGATTGGACATTATTACGGCAGACGGTGAGCTGGTTCATGCCAATAAGGAGACCAACTCAGACTTGTTTTGGGCGGCTCGAGGCGCAGGACCTGGATTCTTCGGGATTGTGGTGAAATTCTATATCAATGTGTATGACCTGCCTAAGTACAGAGCGGTCATCACCCACGATTTCAAGATGAAACACCTAGAGGATGTCTACCGCTGGGCCTATGACGTAGGACCCTCGATTCCCAAGGCTGTAGAGTTCCAAATGGCCATGAATCGCAACATGATGGGTATCCTTGGCCCTGGCATCGAAGCGGTAGCCCCCATTTTTGCCGATACCAAAGATGAGTTTGAAGAGGCCCAGCAGTTCATGAAGAATAGCCCCATCGCCAAAAAGGCCATCATCAGGACTCCAGTAATAGACTGGGGCATTGACATGCTCTACAAAACGGTCATGTCCCACTATCCCGAGGACTATTGTTGGGGGGTAGACAACATCTGGACCCATGCCCATATAGATGAATTGCTGTCCTACATTAAGGAAATTTCAGAAACCTTACCACCAGCACCCGCCCACTTTTTGTGGCTCAATTGGCATCCTGGAGATCTGTCTGAAGACATGGCGTACAGCAAGGAAGACAATGTCTACCTTTCCTTGTATAGTTGCTGGAAAAACCCTGCGGATACGCCCAAATATGGCAACTGGGCAAGTAATATGCTCAAAAGGATGCAGCATCTATCCACCGGCATTCAATTGGCAGATGAGGGCCTACACAAGCGTACGGACTCCTTTATGACTCCTGAAAAGTTCAAAAAGGTGGAGAAGATTCGCGCCCAAAGAGATCCAGGAGGAATCTTCCATGAATGGCACAGCAAGCCTGAGTTGGCATCTTAGTAACGTGAGAAAAATAACTTCCCCCTTATGCGTAGAGATTTTGTGCGAAGCCAAGGCAGAAAAACCGAGTTTGGCGAGCCAAATGAGGCTTTTTCTAACGCAGGATTCGTCCAAAAGATCAAGCCAAAAGCGGAACTTATTTTTTGAACGTTACTTAACCCCGGTTCCATTCAAATAATGAATGGGTAGGCGGCGCCCCGCAGGTACGT
>CAZFPQ010000292.1:0-4818 GCA_964521065.1 uncultured Bacteroidia bacterium
ATGGCTTTGCCCTCATCAGTAGCTATCAACAATCGACTCCCTTTTGAGATGTAATGGAGGTCAACCAAGGCACCTTTGACTTGTAGGATACTGCCCTGTTTTCCATCAGCTAGGGTTCGTACTACCACTCTGCCTAAATTATCCCCTGTAGCAAAAAGTCTCCCCCCATCTCCCAAAGCTAAATTCAGCTTGGCACCTGGTTTCTCATCAAGTACATAAGGAGAAGTAGGATTGGGGGGATCCAATTCTGAAAGCCATTCTCCTTGCCCTTCCCCCTCTTCATCAAAGATGGCCACTGCGTTATCCGTATAGAGGATGGCAACATGGTCTCCATCTGAAGTCGCTGAAATAGCTTGGGCTTGTGACTCATAATGATTCTTGCTACCGGGAAGTTTGACTTTGCGAATAGGTATTTTTCTTTCCTCCCCTCTCTCGATATGATATATCCTGAGATTGGGACGAAACCTACTTCCTAGGACCACCTTTCGTCCCCCTTGGATAAACTCAGCCAAGATGTCACGTTGCCCAGGATAGGCACCAGCCTTGGCTTCACTCATCAATTCTGGAAGCGATATTTCCGCTAACAAATCATAAGGCGGTTGGGTAGACCATAATCGCACCATACCTCGGTTATAAGCTACCAAAGCAATTTGCCCATCTGGAGAAAGCTTTACCGTACTTACCGTGCTACGCACTGCAACCGGGGAAAAACGCCCAGTCCCTGGCTCCTTTTTATACCTGTATAGGTCTCCCAGATATTCTGCCGAAAACAGGGATAAAAGCTTCCCTTCAGCATCCCAAAGAACCGCGTTCTCATCAAGACGACTTCCGGTCAAAAAGAAGCTACCATTAGGAGTAGCATCAGCCAATTGAATTTTATGGTTGGCCGGAGAAGACCATTCTGAGACAAGTTTCCCTTGCTCTTCCCAAACCTTCATTTTTCCTCCACCGGCGGTCATCACCTTTCTAGCATCAGGAAGATACGTAACGGTACTTAAGTCAGCCCCATGGAAATAGGTGTTGGAGTAAAAGCGGGTATGGGTAGCGCTTAGCACTTGGCTAAGGGCTTCTCGACTAGCCCCTTTGGGGTCGAGTTGATAGGCTGCCATTGCCAAATTCAGGGCCAAGGTATGATCTTCGGAAAAATACTGCCGGGATTGGGCCGCTAAGGCTGCAGCACGAGCCTCCTTTGCTTTTAGTTTTGCTTCAATGGCGGCCACCTGGGCGCGCTTAGCTTCCTCTTGCGAAATGGAGTCGGACTTCAACGCTTGAGCCCTGGCTACCAAGGCTTCCGCTGCTCGTACCTGAGCGATGGAATCCTGATACTCAGCCTCTCGTTGGGCAATTCGGGCAATCTGAGCTTGCCGCTTTGCCTTTGCCTCTTCTATTATGGCCATCTCTGCCGCCTCGGTTGCCCTGGTACGTTCTTGCTCCGCCAACACCTTTTGGCGCGCAACCTCATCTAAGGCTGAAAGGATAGAATCATTCTTGCTGGCCAGGGACACTGCATTTAGGCTGTCTTTTTCATGCAGCCGCTTGACTTCGGCCAGATTACTTTGGGATTGACGGTACAATCCACCTATAGTTAAAATAATCAACGCCAAAAAGACTATAATCCCACCAATGATGAGGTTTCGGCGGCGGCGAATTTGCTCTAGACGCTGTCCTTCCTGTTCAAGAAAGGTTCGCTCCTCTTCCTTGATCCGAACCAAGTCTAAATAGGGGCGAAAATAATCGTAATCTTCTTGACTAAGTTGAGATCCACGCGTTTGATAGGCTTGATGAGCTTTGCGAATATCCCGTTCAATTTCACGCCGGAGACGAGCTTCAGAGGAGATTTTTTCACTGACCTGGCGGGCAATGACATCGTGAATAATCTCATATTTCATTCTAGGAGCAGGGGTTAGTCCAAAACTAGAGAAGGCTTATTCGCGAATACAAAAAGCGCGTCAAATCTTACCCATTCCTTGGATATGGACCGCACATCATGACGAAGAATCACTCCTCATTCCTACTCAATATAGGCATTCTCATGAGGAATAGTGTTAGAACCTTACCCATTGCTCTCAAAACAAAAAACCCACCAACGGTAATTGGTGGGCTAATTTGTATCGTAAAACTGGGATCAACGACCTTTGCGATCTACCCAATTGTGATGTTTGCTTCTAAAGGGAAGACTCTTGTAAGCACGTGGCTTTGAAGCTTGGCCTCGGTCTTCACTACATGGTCGCCATATACATGGGGAAGAAAACTCTGATTGATTATCAGAACCGCTCATAGGAGCTTGCAACCAAGTTGGATTAGATGGGGCACTAGTCATGGGATTGGAATTAAAATGAAAATTATTTGATCCCGGGGTAAGAGCAGCAACACCCATCGTCAAAAGAACAGACCCTTTTTAGGGATTATGCCTAAAATTTACGGGTAATAAATAAAAAGGTTCGGCCTTTCCAATATTTTTTTCGTAAGCATAGTTTCCGTGCATGTCACATGCCATTTTTTGCTTACACCTTAACTTAAGACTCTATGGAGTTTGTGTGTTTCGAGGCAAGACAATGTGGTTTGGGATTCTGACAAGTAGCCTTTGGGATAAAAAAGCAGGCTCTGCTGAGAAAAATCAACCCTATTACGTGCTATAAATTCAGGTTTAGGCTAATGATGAAAAATCGAAATAACCCCTAAACCCTATGCCACTTTTTAAGTCCATTGCACGTCTATCTGGTGAACCTCCATCCTAACTACCTAATTCATCAACCCGCCATCCAAACCCCACATGATTAGATTTTTACTGTGGCTTTCCTGCTGTGTGACTCCTTTTCTAGCCCAGGCCCAGTCCTATACCCTCAGCGGCTATCTCCGTGACGCAAGCTCAGGTGAAGCCTTGAGCGGAGGAACCGTGCTGATCCCCTCCACACGCCAGGGCACCTACTCCAACAACTATGGCTTTTATTCAATGACTCAGCCCACTGGAGAGTATCAGGTCATTTTTAGCTACCTAGGCTATCTGACCGATACCGTAATGATCCATCTAGATCAAAATCGTGAGTTGACCGTGGATCTGACTCCCCAGCCCAATACCCTGGGAGAAGTCATGATCTATGCCTCAGATGAGGCCTATCAAAATGAGGTCAAATCTCCACAAATGAGCCAAATAAAAGTAGATATCAAGCAACTCAAGTTGATTCCTACCATTGCGGGAGAACCGGACTTAATGAAAGTGGTCCAATTGCTGCCTGGAGTGACCAAGGGCGGTGAAGGCACTACCAGTATTTTGGTCCGTGGTGGAGACCCAGACCAAAATCTAATTTTGCTCGATGAAGCGGTGGTTTACAACGTAAGTCATTTGTTTGGGTTTTTCTCTGTTTTCAATGCGGATGCCCTAAAGGATCTCACGGTGATCAAAGGTGGATTTCCTGCTCAGTATGGGGGCAGGCTTTCCTCGGTGCTGGACATCACCATGAAAGAAGGAAACCTGCAGAGCTACCACCTCAAGGGAGGCATTGGATTGCTGAGTTCCAGGCTCACGTTTGAAGGCCCCATCGTTAAGGATAAAGGATCTTTCAGCATCTCAGGAAGGCGTACCTATATCGATCAGGTATTGAGCCTAATAGACGTACCCGTCCCATACTTTTTCTACGACCTCAACGCCAAAGCCAACTATCAAATCACCGACAAAGACCGCCTATACTTCAGCACCTATTTGGGGGACGATGTCCTTTATACTCCTGAAAATATCGAAGTAGAAAGCGACTCAGGAGACGCCATCGGTTTAGGCAACCCAGAATTCGGATTTCGCCTGGGAAATCTCACCAGCACCTTACGCTGGAACCACTTATTCAGCGAACGATTATTTTCGAATACCTCCGCCATATTTACCCGTTTTCAGTATGACATCAATGGATCCTTTGCCGACAACCAAATATTCATTGGTTCCGATGTTCTTGACCTAAGCCTGAAGTCAGACTTTGGCTATTTCATCAACCCAGACCATACCTTGCGCTTCGGCGGACAAGCCATACGACATCGCTTCCGACCCAATGTCATTTCAGCAGGGGGGGACATCAGCGAAATCATCAACGATCGCGAGGTGACGCCCATCTTTGCCACTGAACTAGCCCTATATGCCCAGCACGAATGGCAGGTGGCCTCTCCTTTGCGGATTAACTACGGCCTGCGCCTCTCTGGCGCAGTGGTGCCAGAAGTCTTTTATCCCGCCATAGAACCGCGGGCCTCTTTGGTCTACACCATGAATGACAAACATTCGCTGAAACTGGGCTACGCCCGCATGATGCAATACCTTCACTTGGTGTCTAGTTCTACTGTGGCCTTGCCTACCGACCTGTGGTACCCGGTTACCAAGGACGTAAAGCCTCAATCTTCCCAACAAATCGCGGGCAGCTACACCCGACATTTCCCCCAAATCAAATCTCTCTTCACCATTGAGGCTTACTACAAACGGATGCGCAACCTGACTGAATACCAAGAAGGGGCCAATTTAATCCTCAACGACAACTTTGAATCGGAATTGGTACAAGGCGATGGCGAGGCCTACGGATTAGAATTGTTACTCAAAAGGGATGAGGGACGTCTCTCAGGATGGATAGGCTATACCCTGGCTTTTTCCCAGCGTTTTTTTGAAGAATTGAACGGGGGCAATCCCTTTTGGGCCAAATACGACCGACGTCATGACTTATCCGTGGTCGGCATTTTTAGGATTACCGAACGGCTTTCTGCCTCAGCGGTGTACACCTACTTATCAGGGCCTAGATTCACTCCGCAGATCGGTCAATACCTCGCCCCTACCCCAGCCCTCAATGG
>CAZFPQ010000292.1:4918-8357 GCA_964521065.1 uncultured Bacteroidia bacterium
GTAGAACTAATCCCAATCTACGCTGAGCGAAACAGCGTTCGCCTTACCGCCGCCAACCGCTTTGACCTGAGCTTGGCTTGGAGAAATAAGACCACCAAAAAACTCAAATCAGAATGGACCTTTGGGGTGTACAACCTATTCAACTCTCCCACCCCCATCCGAGTCAACGTCCAATACACTCCTGAAAGAGGAACCTACTATACCCAGCCCAGCTTCTTGGGCCGCATTGTCTCAATTGCCTGGAATTTCGAAATATAGACCCCATGAAAAACATATTTATCTATTGCCTTGGCCTTGCGCTTACTTTGTGTGCCTGTATTCCTGATCCGGTAGACATTGACATTCCCCAAGCCGAACCCCAACTGGTAGTGGCTTCTCAGATGCTTTTTGATCGCTTCTTGTTAGTACAGGTAAGCCGCAGTTTCGGGGCCTTGGAGTTTTCAGAGGAGGAAAGTGACACCCTCAACCAAGCCTTGTTGGATCAGATATTGGTTGACCGAGCCAGGGTGGTTTTGTTCAACAATGGAGAAAGCGATACCTTGGCAGGTGGTGAAAATGGCCTATACATTGGCTTTAATACCTTGCTCACTCCTGGCGAGACCTATCAGCTAAGCGTGTATGATTCCACGGAGCAACAAAGTGTTTTTGCGGAAAGCATGGTTCTACCTCAGGCTGAGTGGAATAGTTTGAACCATGAAATTGTATTCGATTCTATTAGACTAGGTGATACTACTTTTAATGATACCCTATTGAGCTTAGAAGTCAGTTTTGAAGATTTTGCGGAGGAAAATTATTACATGATCAACCTTTATAAGGTTTCTTTGGATTCCCAACAGGTAGCCGGTGGATTTAACAATGCCCTAATCGGGTCTGGAAATCAGAACACCTTTGCCTTGGCAGATCAACTCTATCCAAGCACCCTCATCGAAGACACCTTGTTCACCAATCAATTTCGTCCAGGCGATACCATTGCTGTAGCTCTTTCGCATATTAGTCCTATTTATTACCAATATCTGAGCACCCGAGCTCGAAGCAACGGGAGCATTTTTGCCAATCTTTTAGGAGAGCCGGTCAGCTATCCCAGCAATGTCGATGGGGGTCTGGGAATGTTCAACTTACATCTACCCAATATACGCTTTTTGGTCTTAGAGGAATAAAGGATTAGGGCTCGGGGAATGAGAACACAAGGCACAGCCTCAGTTTCCGATGTGGTGGATATTCCGTATATATGTAGAGCTTAAGCTTTACCACATGTCCAGATTCATCCCTGCTATCCTGTTTCCAGGAGTCGTATTCTTACTTTTTTCTTGTCGCCCAGCTCAGCCTCAGACCGAGGAGGAGCGCTGGGAGGCACATGCCAGTACAGTCACCATAATGCGTGACGACTATGGCGTCCCACATATCTATGGCAAAACGGACGCAGATGCCGTCTTTGGGCTTCTATACGCCCAATGTGAAGACGATTTTCCCAGGGTCGAGCGCAACTATATCTGGGCTCTAGGGCGCTTAGCGGAAGTAGAAGGTAAGTCGGAGATATACAGCGACCTGAGAGCAAGGCTGTTCATGACAAAGGAAGAAGCCATGTCAGCCTATGAACAAAGCCCTAGCTGGTTAAAAAAGCTCTGCATAGCCTTTGCCGATGGGGTAAACTATTACCTCCATACCCATCCTGAAGTCAAGCCAAAACTCTTAACCCACTTTGAACCATGGATGCCGATGTACTTCAGTGAAGGCTCGATTGGAGGAGACATCGAGCGGGTTTCGACCAAGGGAATCGCCAAATTTTATGGCAAAGACAAAGAAGCTATTTCGGGTCTTGAGATGCCCTTGCTATCCAATTACCCTGAAGAGCCCCAAGGCTCCAATGGCTTTGCCATTTCAGGAGAGCTTACCGAATCGGGCGACGCGATGCTGCTGATCAATCCCCATACTTCCTTCTACTTTCGGGGCGAAGTTCACGTGGTAAGTGAGGAAGGACTTAACGCCTATGGAGCGGTGACCTGGGGGCAATTTTTTGTCTATCAAGGCTTCAATGAAAATACGGGCTGGATGCATACCTCCACCTACACCGATGTAATTGATGAGTTTGACGAGAACATCTTGCTGGAGGAGGGAAAACGCTACTATCAATACGGGGAGGAAAAGCGCCCCGTAGATAGCCTGGAGGTGAGCTTGGCTTACCTAGAGGAAGGAAAGACGCAGACCGAGCAATTTACCATCTACCGCACCCATCATGGCCCCATTACCGCCTATGGTGGAGAAACCCATGAAACTACTTGGCGGGCAACTGCCCTGATGTGGAAACCCGCCGAGGCCTTGGCCCAGTCCTATATCCGCACCAAGCAGTCTGGACATGACGCTTTCAGGAGGATGATGGACATGCGTACCAATTCCTCCAACAACACCGTCTATGCCGACGCAGAAGGCAATATCGCCTACTATCACGGCAACTTTATTCCGATTCGGGATACCAGCCTCGATTACCGATCTCCAGTAGATGGCAGTGATCCCAATACAGATTGGCAAGGCCTGCACTCGGTAGATGAGGCCATCGTGGTTTTGAATCCTCCCAATGGATGGATCCAAAACTGCAATTCCACCCCCTTTACCTCTGCGGCAGCATACAGCCCCAAGGTCAGCGACTATCCTCGCTATATGTCGCGCAACCAAGAGAACTTTCGGGGAGTCAACGCCATCAGGTTGCTGACAGAGCTAGAGGAAAAAAAGGGCCTAACCTTAGACGGGCTGATAGAGTTGGCTTACGACCGCTATCTACCTGCCTTTGAGGTATTAATTCCTGGCTTGATCCAGGCTTACGGTTCCGTAGAAGGCTTCCCTGCCTTAGCCTCTGCCATCGACACCTTGCGGGCTTGGGACTACCGAGTATCCTCTTCTTCCGTAGCCATGACCTTGGCTCATTATTATGGATTGAATTTGTATCGAGGAGTGGAGGCAGTTCGAGGCATGAGCCAAATGGAGCGCCTGACTTTTCAAAGTCAAGTCAGTCCCGCGCGGGAGCGCGTCCTCATGTTTGCCAAAACCTTGGAGGAGTTGAATCGGGACTTTGGAACTTGGCGCACGCCCTGGGGAGAAATCAACCGCTTTCAGCGCTTGGATGGAGAGATTCAGCCCCACTTTGATGACGAAGCGCCCAGCTTGGCGGTAGGTTTGTCTTCTGCTCTATGGGGATCTCTCGCCGCCTATGGCATGCGTACCGAAAAGACCACCAAGCGCATCTATGGCACCCGGGGCAACAGCTTCGTAGCGGTGGTAGAGTTTGGGGAAAAAGTAAAAGCCAAAAGCCTCTTGGCTGGCGGCCAGAGCGGCGACCCCCATTCTCCGCACTTTTTTGATCAGGCCCAGCTGTACGCAAATGGTGAGTTCAAAGAGGTGGCCTATTACCGGGAAGACGTGGAGGCGAGGGCCGAGCGGAGCTATC
>CAZFPQ010000293.1:0-8315 GCA_964521065.1 uncultured Bacteroidia bacterium
TATTGCTACTGTCCAATCTTAAAAAGATGAAAAAATATATATTTATCATCCTCCTATTGCCGGTCTTGTTGTTACAGACCTCATGCGAGGGGGTAGGTTTTTTTGGGGATGACGAGTTTCTAGAGGTCGCCAACCCCAATAAAACTACCGTAGATCAGTTTTGGCGCTCTCGCGCAGATGCTTTGGCGGCTGTCATGGCTACCTATAGCTCCCTTCAATCTCCCAATGTCATGGGAGGACATGGGATATTATATCGCGCTTGTATGAGCGGCGATGAAGGACAGCCTCGTGCTTTCAACGAAGCAGATGTACGTGACCAACTCTATTCATTCAACTACAACAGCAATACCGGCTTTGTAGAGCAAATGTGGGAAGAACTGTACACAGGGGTTTTTAGAGCCAATCAGGTGATCAAAAATATCCCCAATATCACGACCCTAAGCGAGGAGGACATGGCTCTCTTTTTAGCTGAGGCCAAGTTTCTCCGAGGGGTGTACTATTTCTGGCTGATGAACTTCTACAACCAAGGGAACATCCCGTTGGTGACTGAAGTAGCCACCTCTCCCGATGAAATTTACACGGACTTGTCAGACCGTTCTTTGATCTTGGCTCAGGTCTTGGAAGATTTTGAGGAGGCACAAGCCAGTTTGCCGAGAAGCTGGGATGATGCAAACAAAGGCCGAGCGACCTGGGGGGCGGCCACCGCTTTCTTGGGCAAAGTACACCTGTACGAGGAAAATTGGGGTACCGCTGCGAGTTATTTCAGCGAGGTGATCAATTCTGGACTCTATGATCTTGTAGCCAACCCCTTTGATAACTTCAACATCGATGGAGAGCACAACAGCGAATCGATATTTGAAGTGGGATTTGCGGTAAAGGATGGTTCCAATGCTTCGCAAAGATGGACTTTTGACACCCCTAGCGGCCCAGAAGGAACCTACCGGTCTCGCTTGTTTGCCAACGCAGGCCCTCCCGGTGGATGGCATAGCTTCATGCTAAGTGGTGATTTGGGAGCCGCTTTGATTCTGGATACCCTGGATACCAGTAACCCCATTAATGCAGGACGTACCTATTCGCTGCGTTCTGAGGCTTCCATTGGCTTTCAGTTTGACGGCCTGATGTATTATCAGAAAACCACCGAGGAATCGCGCCACAACAATACCGCTACGGGAATCGTGGCCAAAAAGTACCAAAACTACACCTTTCCTCAGGAAGACCAGATCACCAATTCTTCTGCCATCAATGAGCGAGTCATCCGCTTGGCCGACGTTTACCTGATGTACGCCGAAGCCATCGTAGAGCGAGATGGAGTGGTATCACAAGAAGCGGTAGACTTCCTCAATCGAGTCCGGGAAAGAGCTGGCGTGGCCAAGAAGCTTGGCCCAGCTGATGATCCTGACAACCCTAGCTTTGCTACCAAAGAATCCTTCATCAGCTATCTGTTTTGGTTGGAGCGCCCACGTGAGCTATGTATTGAAGGTTTTGGCATTCGCTTTTTGGACCTGAGAAGGAAAGGCTTGTACGGGGAAGCCGTGGCACGCCTCAGCGATGAGCCTGGTTTTTATCGCCAGCTTTCGTGGAAGAGTGTCAATGACCCTACGGGCCTGAATCCGGTGCTGCGCAACGTGACCTTCAAGAGCTTGAGCGCAAGAAGGTTCAACAACTATGAGCCCAGCAACGTGTTCCATCACTGGCTTCCCTTGCCTTCTGCTGAAATTTTGGCAAACCTACTATTACAAAACTAATCGCGAGACCCATGCAGTTTAAACATATATGGCTAGGCTTGCTAGCTGCCCTTTTGGTGGTCACGGGCTTTACGGGATGTAAAGACACCACCATTGTCCCCGATGAGGTAAATGTATTCTACGTCGTCACCACCCCCTACATGAACCGGGACTCGGTCTTCGATGGAGGAGAATTGATCCTCTTCCGTTCTGTAGGAGAAACCGCTTCCTTCTTAGATGCTTCGAGAGGAGTCACCAAGCGAACTTGGTTCCTGGATGGAGGAGATCTCCTTGGCTATGAAAATGACCAAATGGCAGAAGGCGATAGCCTGATCCAGGTGAAATACGATACCCCAGGTCTCTATACCGTGCGCCTGTTGGCCAGCCTTGATTCTACCGACCTCTTTTACTACGAGACGGTAAATGATACCGCCAAAGATGTTGATGGCAACATTCTCCAGACGGTAGATGGCAATGACTCCATCACCTGCTTCAGCTGTAAGCTAATGCCCTTTGCCCCAGCGGGAACCATGGATACCACCTTTACCATCCAGGTATTTGATTCCATGCAGACCGATTTTACCATGGCCCAAAATGGGGTGACCGGTGAGACTTTCGAAGCGGGTACCCCTGTAGACTTTACAGATGTCAGCAAAGGAACCCCTTACAACTGGGAGTGGACCCTGCGTGGAGCTGAGCCTGAGGAGTCCAACGAACAAAATCCTTCTGTAGTCTGGAAGAAGTCTGGTACCTACCGAGTAACCCTGCGGGCATCTCGCCCTCACATTGAGGGAGAGGCCAAAAGGACCGCCAATGCCATTACCAAGGAAATTACGATCACTCCTTCTACTGCACCCCTAGAATTCTTGAGTTCTAGTGCTTCTGCGGCAGGGGACTATATCGACCTCTCCTTTAACCAGCCTCTGATTGAAGAGCCTGGGACGGGTGAGTTTACTTTAGAGGTAAATGGCGCTCCTGTGAATCTTTTTCGGGTCTTCATCCCCAACTCCAACGACTCTTCAGTCTTGAGATTGGTCCTAGACAGCAACATGCCAGCCTCTTCTGGATTCAAGTTGTCTTCAACTACCAATATCCTAGCCGATGGCAAGAGCCTCGCCGTACCGATTGATGAAAATGCCTATTTCAAAGGGGAAGGAAATTTGTTCCCCGAAGGCTTTGGGGACATGGAAGGGGTTACCTCTGCGGGAATTTCCGTAGTGCCTAACACCAGCCGGGGGGCTATTAACGGTCTGTTTACCTCAGGAACCGTCAATTCTGACGGAGCTGCAAACGGGACTGAGACCTTCTGGAAGAGGCCTTGGCCTTTGCGAGAAGACCTGACAGTGAATACTGAGGTCGAAACAGGCGAAGCCAATGTGTTGGCTGGCATGCATAGCTGCAAATGGACCCCAGGTGATGGAGGACAGATGGAGCAACATCCAGCTCGTGGTCCTAGTTTTGATGTGGCAGTTGGAACCGATTATATGATTGTAGTCTGGATGAAAGCGGAAGGCGGTACCGGAGATGTAACGGTTCAAGTAAAGAAGGGGGGAGGAACGGTGCATAAAACCGCCGCCAATATCTCCATCCCTGAAGGAGAGTGGACCCGGATTGCCATCCCATACAATGGCCTGGAGGCAGCACTACACAACTTGAAGTTTATCAACAATGCCGCTGGTGTGATATACTACATTGATGAAGTAGGGGTATATACTCCCTGAAAATATCTGATATAGAGGTACTTATTCCTATCTCACTTTCTGGTGAGACAGGAATTTTCTTTTTCTGAAGCCACCGAAGACATAATGGGACATACGGCGGTCGCTATACCAAAGGAAGGATACAGGCTATGGTTGGACAGCGAGTGAGGGAGCAAACCAAAATTGATGCGGATCAAAAATGGAGACTGAGCTTAACCAATAGGCATGTATGTCTCCGATATGGGAGGGACACTTCTGCTTAAGTTCGTGGAAATATGACATTGTGGTCATTTGACTGGGTTTTTATTTTTCACTTTCTTGAAAAATACAAGATGTTATACATTTAAGATCACAGCATGGCTTCTAAAAGCAAACCATTGAGTGAGCTCACGGTAGAAGAGCTCACCAAGAAAAAGGCAAGTCTTCGCAATGTCCTCCTCGTTATGGGGGTGCTGGTAGGATTATATCTAGCCTACTTCATTTACCTACTGGTGAGTGGAACCTTTGATGACGATAAGCGAATGGGGCTGATGGTTCCCTTCATTGCCCTTTTTGCGACGGGCTTCCCAGCCTGGAACATGATGAAAAAAATCGGTGCGGAGTTGAGCACTCGGGCGGAATCATAGCTACAGGTTTAAAGAGATTTTAGCTGCTTTTCTGGCTAGTTTTTCGATTTGTAGCTAGAACTAGCTGGCAAAGCAGCTTCCTGTGCTTGGTGGATCAAGTTCAAAAGCAGTAACTTAGACCGCCAAAACAGAATCTATATCCGCCCTGAGATGTCTTACTCTTCCCTGTACCAGCATATTTATGACCTCCAAGATATTCGAAGCTATTCCAAACACGAGGTACTGGTCAGTGGGATCATCAATGCCATCAATGAGAAAAAACTTGGGCGAGGAGATAAACTGCCCTCCATCAATGAGATGGTATCGGAACTAGGCTATGCCCGCAAAACCATCGTCAAGGCCTATGACGCCCTTAAAGATCGGGGCATCATAGAATCCAAGAAGTTAAAGGGCTACTACATTGCTTCAGAGGAAACCTCCCAAGTACTCAAAGTCGCGCTGATTCTCTATGCTTTCCATACTTTCCAGGAAGACTTTTACAATCATTTCAGGAAGAACTTGGGCGAAAGGGTACAACTCGATGTGTTTTTTCATCACAACAATGAGACCCTTTTAGAGACCATCCTGCTTGACATAGACAAGAAGTATGGGATGTACGTGATCGCTCCGATTCCGTCTGCCTCAGTGGCAGAACGCCTGAAGAATTTCCCCCCCGAGAAGCTCTTGTTGGTGGATCGCTATCTCGATCTTGGTCCGGGATATTCCTTCATCACCCAAGAGTTTACCCAGACGACTTACCAGAAGTTGACGGAGCTGCTTCCCGACATTCAGAAGTATGAGCAAGTAACCCTGTTTTTTCGGGGAGACGCCGACTACCCCGAGGGAATTCAAGAGGGATTTCTGCGATTTGTCCAAAATCATCAGCTGAACTTTGATATTCAGCCACGTTATGAAAAAGGGAGCCTTGAAAAGGGGCGAGTATATATTTTCATCAGTGACAGCAACCTCTTTTTGCTCCTCAAAGATGCCGCAGAACAAGGGATTTCGGTAGGGCAGGACATAGGGATCATCTCTCATAATGACCAAGTGGTCAAGGAGCTTTTGGCCGGAGGGATTACCACCATTTCTACCGATTTCCAACAAATGGGGGAACTCGCGGCCCAGGCCATCAATGCTCGGAGGGCAATCCAACATCAACTTTCCACTAAATTGATGCGCAGGAAGTCTCTATAAGTGTCTGCTTATCAGTGAAATATAATTTCGCGCAAGGAGATTTCTGAAAATAATTTCTCTCGTTATGGTCAGAGTCATTTGCAGATATGGGAAAAATATTCCTTATTGTAGTAGCATAGACTATCATAGCATAGATTGTATCCGCTATATTAGTCCATTGGTTCTTTTTCTCACTTGCAAAAGCGTTTCGTTAACCCTTTTTAGACGAATTTATTTATGACTACTACTCGCGATCGGGGCTCATTTGGCCCCCCAGGTAAGTTATGGACCTTGCGATCCATGCTTCCCTACACAGCCTTCTTGCTACTCTGTTGGGTAGGCATTGCTTCTCCAACTTTTGCACATGAGTTCACGGGTCCCCAGTCTACCTTGGCGACAGTGAGCGGTACCGTGACCGATACGGAGGGTTCTCCCTTGATTGGGGTAAAAATCATCGTCTTAGGTACCTCATTAGGAACCTTGACTGACGATGAGGGACGATACTCCTTGGATGTGCCAGATGGGAGAAATACCCTAGTTTTCTCCTACTTTGGATTTGCCAAGACCGAGGTCAACATTGATGGCCGCAGTACGGTCGACTTGCAGATGGAACCAGATGAGCAAAGCCTAGACGAAGTGGTCGTGGTAGGCTATGGTACCCAAAAGAAGAGTAATCTAACCGGTTCCGTGACTTCCATCAAAGGAGATGAAATCAAATCCATCATTGCAGGAAATCCCACCTCTGCCTTGCAAGGTAAGCTGGCTGGTATTCAAATCGAAAACAATGGAGGACAGCCCGGTGGTGCGGCCAATGTCTTCGTGCGTGGGGTGAGTTCTTTGACCAACTCCTTTCCTCTTTACGTCATCGATGGAACCTTTACCGACAACATGAACTACCTCAATCCCAAAGACATCGAGCGGATTGAAGTACTCAAAGATGCATCTGCGGCGGCCATCTATGGTTCTCGTGCGGCCAATGGAGTTGTCATCATCACCACTAAGCGTGGGCAGTACAACACCCCCACTACTGTCAATGTGGACTTAAGGGTAGGGATGGAGGTCCCCAGTCGAACCTTGAATTTCCTAGATGGGCCAGAGTTTGTGGCCTATCGGAATCAGCGCGAAGCCAATGATGGAACGGGGTTCACCATAGACCCTCAAGTGGCAACCTATAATACCGACTGGCAAGATCTTTCTTTGAATCCTGGCATGGTTCAGGATTACGGCATGTCCGTAGCTGGCGGGGGTGAAAATTCACGCTACTATCTATCAGGAAATTACTACAACCAAGAAGGCATCCTAGTCAGTACGGGATTTGAGCGTTATAACCTTCGAGCCAACAGTGAATTTAAGCTTGGACGCTTCACCATTCAACAGTCACTGGGTGTATCTCAAAATGAAATTGAGCGCAACAATTGGTTTGGACGGGATGGGTCTACGGCCCCGATTCTGCGTGAAAATGTTCCTGAAAACGAAGGAGGGTTTGAAGCCCCCGAATTCTCTACGCATGGCTTTGGTGGCCAAAACAAATACGCCCTGGCAGCCTTGGAAGACAACTTCCAAACCGATCTCAACTTATATGGTAACATCAACCTCGCCTTCCAAATTGCCGAAGGTCTGAGTGCTAAGCTCAATTTTGGGGCAGAGTATATCAACTCTCATGTATTTGCTTTCCGCCCTACCTACTTTATGAGTAATTCGGATGCAGTAGACAATGTCAACGACCAAAATGACCTGACCGAAGTCCGCTCTCAAAATCTGCTGACCTTGATTGAGCCGACTCTGAATTACAACAAATCCTTTGGTCTAGGGACTCAATTGGATGTGGTAGTAGGATTCACTCAGCAGCGCATCGATGCGCGGTCTCTGGGGGTCTATCTGCAGAACCTGCCCAACAACAACATCCAAGTAATCGGAGCTGGTACTCCTGCTGATGTTCAAAACTTGTTGGGACAAAACATCATCAGTGGCTTGCAGTCAGTTTTTGGGCGGGTCAACTATGTCTTGCGTGATCGCTATTTGTTTACCGCTACTTTAAGGCGTGATGCTTCTTCCAAGTTTGCTGAAGATTTCCGGGTGGGTTACTTCCCTTCGGGATCAATAGGGTGGAAAATCAGCAGTGAAGACTTCTGGACCACCACCAACTTCAGCACCCTCAAGCTACGGGCAGGTTACGGCCAGTTGGGCTCTCAAAATATTCCCGACTACGCTTACCAAACCGTGTTTAACCTGACTTCTTCTACTTCAGTGAATGATGAGGTAGTGCAAGGCTATGCCCAGACTTCTCTTGCGCTGCAAGATCTCCGATGGGAAACCGCTACCACCATCAACATCGGTGCGGATTTAGGTTTTTGGAATGACCAACTGACCTTTTCAGTCGAATACTACAACAAGTCAGTCAATGATGTCTTGGTCGGAGTCAATCTCCCTTCCAGCATCGGCTTTAGCCAGCCCGTGATTCAGAATGTAGGAGAGATCAACAACAGCGGATTTGAACTGGAAGGCTTGTATCGCAAGTTTACTGGAGAGTTCCAGTGGAACTTAGGTTTCAATTTCTCCACCTTCAATAGCCTCATCGTTTCCCTACCTAATCCGGTCATCGGACCCTCGGTATCTGAGGACTTGGTTCGCGTCAATCGCTACATTGAGGGGGAGGCACCCGGAGTCTATTGGGGCTTCATCATTGATGGGGTGTACGCAGATCAGGAGGCCATCAACAGCGATCCCAATCTTGCCAATGATGCAGAAAGAAGAGATTTGGTTCAGCCAGGGGACTTTATCCGCCGTGACCTCAATGGCGACGGGATGATTAACGGTGAAGACCAAACCATCCTAGGAGATCCCACTCCTGACTTTATCTACGGATTAAATTTCACCGGAAGCTATCGAGGGTTAGATTTTGGAATATTCTTCCAGGGAACTCAAGGCAACGAGATCTACAACGTCGCGAAGTTTTACAACTTGTTTTGGGCCGATGACAACAAGCTCTCCGATATCCAAAGAGCTTGGACCCCCGAGAACCGCGACACCGATATCCCTCGTGCGACTACCTTGGACCCAGCTAACAACGGAGCTCCTTCTTCTTTCTTTGTAGAAAATGGATCTCCGTTGTT
>CAZFPQ010000294.1:0-8219 GCA_964521065.1 uncultured Bacteroidia bacterium
TCTGCGATCTCGAGTTCTCTGGCTTCGCGGGTCATCCAACTATTGCCCACTTTTCCCCTTACTCCCTCCACATAGAACCGGGAGAGTCCTTCTGGGGCAGCAATCAAGACTCCGGGGAGGTCAATCGGCGCAAAGCGTTTGAGGAAGCTTTGGGCCAACATGCGATAACCATGTAATACCAGCCAGACCTCTTGGATGTCGGGGCCAGGTGTACCCTGATAAAATATCCTAGCGGATCGGGAGGTGTTCAATACCTCGAAGTTTTCCATAGAGCAAGGGAGCAGTGGAAATTATAGATAACAAAAGGTAAACCTCGTAAAAGTAATCTGCAACTGCACGGATTTTTAACTTTTCTTCACCCAAACCAGTTGAATCTAACATTTTGATAAAAAAAAGTAAGCTCCAGGTGGATATTTGAATTCGATTGCTATATTTGACCCGTCATGTTAAAAGTAGTAGGCCCATACCGACCACGACCATTGCGACGACCTTACCGCGCTATCCCAGCCGGACGAGGACGGACGCAGGGGGCCTCTTAAATCTTGCCTTTTTGTTGTTCATCCTTTATGTGCTGCGGAAGAAGCTTTCTGACAGCATGTTGATTGATAGGTTGCTGTTAGAGACGGTCCTAAGCCCATTGTTTTCTTAAAACCACTCACTAACCAACCCTATCACCATGGACATCGAGATATTAGTAGCCGGAGAAGATCACCTGGATTATGCCCAGGAAATTTGCGACCTCATGCAAGAAGCCGCCAAAGCCCGGGGAACGGGTATTGCGAAGCGTGAGCCGGCCTATGTCCAGCAAAAAATGCGTGAAGGGAAGGCGATCATTGCCTTAGGTGAGGGGAAGGTAGCAGGCTTTTGCTACATCGAAACCTGGGGACATGAACAATACGTAGCCAATTCTGGATTGATTGTATCCCCTGATTTTCGCAACCAAGGGCTGGCCAAACGAATCAAGCAGAGAGCTTTTGAATTGTCCCGCGAAAAATACCCTGAAGCCAAGCTTTTTGGCATCACCACCAGCTTAGCCGTGATGAAAATCAATTCGGAGTTGGGATACCGCCCCGTTACATTTTCTGAATTGACCACTGACGAGGTGTTTTGGAAGGGATGTCAAAGCTGCCGCAACTACGACATCCTTACCCGTAATGAACGAAAACTTTGTCTCTGTACAGGGATGCTCTTTGATCCTGCTCAGAAGAAAAAGAAAAGTGACGAGGCTGCTGCTTCTCAAGAGAATGCGCTCAAAGATCGATGGGAGCGCTACAAGGATCATCTACGACGACGACGAGGCAACAAATTACTCCAATCGATCCGTGAGAATCTTCAGCGAGGAGAGAAAAACGGAAAAGGGAACAAAACCAAAGCTCGGGTTTTCAGCAGCTTCCAAGCTATCCGTAGGGTAAAGTTTCGCTAGTCGACGTACTTTTGCCCCAGTTTTTAGTTCAATACATACTTCATTCACATGCCAAGCATCTTACTTGCCTACTCCGGAGGACTGGATACCTCTTTTTGTGTAAAATATCTAAGTGAAGAAAAGGGATATGAGGTACACGCGGCCATCGTAGATACAGGGGGCTTCAGTCCCGAGGAAATGAAACGAGTAGAAGCCAGAGCTCATGCCCTGGGAGCCAAGAGTTTCACGGTTTTAGATGAGGTAAGGCATTATTACGAAAGCTGTGTGCGCTATTTGGTATTTGGCAATGTGCTAAAAAACCGAACCTATCCTCTTTCCGTCAGTGCCGAGCGGGTTTTTCAAGCCATGGCCTTGGTCCAACATGCCAAAAGCTTAGATGTAGAAGCCATTGCGCATGGGTCTACGGGAGCCGGGAATGACCAAGTACGTTTTGATTTGGTCTTCCAAACCTTGGCCCCTCACTTGGAGATCGTGACTCCCATCAGAGACATGTCTTTATCGAGGGAAGAGGAGATTGAATTTTTGCGTAAACATGGAGTAGATTTTGACTTTGAAAAAGCCACTTATTCTGTCAATCAAGGACTCTGGGGCACCTCGGTAGGGGGCAAGGAGACCCTGAATAGCTGGGATCATTTGCCAGAGGAGGCATATCCTACCCAATTGTCAGCAGGGGGAGAACGAGAAGTCCACCTGGATTTTGAGCAGGGGGAGCTTTGGGGAGTGGATGGCACTCGCTATTCGCATCCGATTGAGTCCCTGAGGGCCCTAGAGGAAATTGCAGGTCCCTACGCCGTTGGGAGGGATATTCACGTGGGAGATACCATCATTGGTATCAAAGGCAGGGTAGGTTTTGAAGCAGCCGCTCCATTGATTACCCTCAAGGCCCACGAACTACTTGAAAAGCATACGCTAGGCAAATGGCAACAGTATTGGAAAGAGCAGCTAGGTAACTGGTACGGAATGTTGCTCCACGAAGGCCAGTTCCTCGATCCAGTCATGCGCGACATCGAGGCATTCTTGACCAGTACCCAGGCTAAAGTAAGCGGCAAAGTAAAGGTGATGCTCTATCCTTATCGCTTTGTAGCGGCGGGTGTGGATTCCCCCAATGATTTGATGAGCGCCAAATTTGGTACCTATGGAGAAGCTAATCGGGCTTGGACAGGAGAAGACGTACGTGGATTCACCACCATTTTGGCTAATGCTGGAAAAATCTACCACTCGGTACATCAAGAAGACTAGATCAAAGCCTTTTTAGGAAAGGGCAAGTTCCAATAAATAACATAGCATGGCAATCAAAGTAGGAATCATTGGGGCCGCAGGGTACACGGCGGGGGAACTCATTCGTTTGTTGATTCACCATCCAGAGATAGAGTTACGTCTCCTCCACTCACATAGCCAAGCCGGACGCATGGTGGCAGAAGTCCACGATGATTTGTGGGGCGATACCGACTTGCATTTTACCGATCAGGTGAATAGCGTGGGGCTAGATGTATTGTTTTTTTGTGGAGGACACGGTAAGACCCAGCCCTTTTTAAGCGAGCATGAGATCCCTTCCGAGGTGCGTTTGATTGACTTGAGCAACGAATTTAGACTTCATGGACCAGGGCACAATTTCCTATATGGCTTGCCCGAATGGCAGCGTGAACATCTTATGCAGGCCAGAAATATAGCCAACCCGGGTTGCTTTGCTACCTGTATCCAATTGGCTCTGCTGCCTTTAGCTAAAGCAGGAGAGCTAAATCATGAAGTCCACGTAACGGCTATCACAGGATCTACTGGGGCAGGGCAGCGCCCCAGTTCTACCACTCATTTCTCCTGGCGTAACAACAACCTTTCTGTTTACAAGGCTTTTCAGCATCAACATTTGCCCGAAATCCGCCAGAGCTTGGGAGGGCTTCAGGCGAATGCCTTGCCACAAATAAACTTCGTCCCCTTACGCGGTGATTTTGCTCGAGGCATCATTGCAAGTGTTTACCTAGATTCTGATCTAAGCTTGGATGAAGCCGTAAAAACCTATCAGGATTTCTATCATGATCATCCCTTTACCTTTGTTACGGAGATCAATCCTCACCTAAAACAGGTCGTCAACACCAACAAGGCCCTGGTATACCTAGCCAAGTATGAAGGAAAGCTGCATGTGATCTCCATGATTGACAACCTCTTAAAGGGAGCTTCTGGTCAAGCCGTGCAAAACATGAATTTGATGTTTGGTTTTCCTGAGGACATGGGCCTACGCCTGAAAGCCATGGCATTTTAAGGAGAAAATGAGAGGGGGAGAACTTCGATCTAAAGACCCAAATCCCAATAAAAATTTGGATGCAAGTCGTCCTGACGGGGTGAGGAACAGGCACCTAGCACTCATAGGGGTATCAGCGATGCAAAAGGTGGGTTGGGTCCGTTTTTGTTTTAGAAAAGCAGATTTTGCATATTTCTGAAACAACTACAAGGCATGAAACACATACGCACTCAACGATTGCTGTTGAGCTTGGTCATCTTCATCTGGGCAGGGGTAGCCTTTAGATATGGCTGGCGTTGGTCCTGGGATCAACCTGAACCAGAGTTACCCAAGGAAATAATGATCAATTTAGAGTGGGGGCCCCCTCAGCCCCATCACTTAGACCTGGATTTTGAGGATCCTTTTCGGCTAAGCGAGCAAAAAGCCCCTGATAAAAAGTCCTCCTCAGCCTCAGTGCCTCGTCCAACTCGGATAGCCCCAAAGAAAAGAGCACCAGAAATACCGCCGATTGAATTTTTGGGGATGATTCAGGGAGTAGAGAGAACTGCTCCCTTAGCCATGCTGCGCTGGCAGGGGAAAACTTGGCCCATTCGAGTGGGGGACAGTTTGGCTGGACTGAGGATACTGGCCTTTGGAGAGCGGCAGCTTCAGATTAGCTGGCAGGATAGTGTCTGGATCCTCACTCCCTAATGGATTGAGCAAGCGAATTTTTTTTTGGAACATGAAAAAACAACCTGTCGATTTTATGTAGGAATTTTGTCCCAGATCAACGAAGGAAAGTCGACCTTAGCAAGTCAAAGATTCCGACCTGTCGGACTTAAGGTGTGAAGCAGTGGGATTAAGGGGCCACTGCTGAGCCAGTGACATAGAAATGGGACAAAAGGCCACGTAATAAGGCATAACTTATTTTTTGATTGTTCCTTAGCTATATTCTTCTCGAAAATCCCTTCGGAAGCGTATTTTGCTACAAATGTCTCATAGATGAAACCTGCTTTTGCTCTGCTGCTCTCCCTCCTTCTATCTTGCTTATTGACTTGGTCTTGCCATAACGATTCCTCCGCAAATTCCCCGAGGGGTGCTTTAAGCTCTGAGCCATATACTTTTGATCCTGAGCAGTTAAAAGAGAAACTCAGCTACTTGATCAAAGACAGTCTGGAAGCCAGCCTTTTTAACATTGATGAAGAGGGAATCAAGGTATACGCAGACCAAAGAAGTCGAGAAATAGATAGCCCAGAGTTTCATCTGTTCATAAACGAAATTTCTTCTGTGGCCAGTGCCATGGATCAGCTTTCTGGTCCTGGACTTATTCGCTATTACTTGAACAAGGGGACCCAAAAACTGACGCGGCGAGAACGCAGCTCGATGGCTGGCTTATCCTCACCTCCCCCTTTTAATCCGAACGCCCCCCACCCCCTCAAAGGTTGGCGTATTGCCGTAGACCCTGGTCATATTTCAGGGACATTAGCATGGGCAGAAATAGAAGGAAAGTTTGTCAAAATGCACCCACAAGCCCTTACTCGACAAACTCCGATTGCTTTTTGGGAAGCGAACTTGACCTTGGCGACTGCCTACTTGATTCGAGATCGACTGCGCCAACTAGGGGCCAAAGTGATCATGACCCGTGGGACGCCTGGACTAAGTGTAGCCGGACTCAGTTATGAAGATTGGAAGGCCAAGTATTGGCCGCAGATTGTGAAAGATAGTGCGATGGCTTGGGAGTTCACCCAAGAGCAGGTAGACTTCTGGCTAAATAAAGCTGAGGAGAAAGTAATTTATCGAAGCTTTTACAATGCGGAGGACCTCCGCAATCGTGCGGTGATGATCAATGAGTTTCGTCCACATTGCACCCTGATCATTCATTACAATGTGCACGGACCCAATTGGGAAAACCGCGATGCGGAAAACTTCTTGCCGCCCGCAGATACGAACTATCTCATGGCCTTTATTCCGGGTAGCTTTTTAGCGGGGGAATTGAAGACGGTAGAAGACCGAGTAGCGGTATTGCGTCTACTTTTGACCCGTGATTGGGAAAATAGTCAACTTTTGACCAAGGCATTTTTGACTCGCTCTGTTGAACATACCGACGTGCCCAGGGTACCTAAGGAAAATGGGCTGACTTACTTGGATCGGAGTAGTATCTATGCCGGAGCCGATGGCTTGTACGCACGCAACCTTACCCTCACTCGTTTGGTAGAGAGCCCCTTGGTCTATGGGGAAAGTTTGAATCAGGATTACTTGGGAGAAGCCATGCAGCTGAATAAGCGGGATACCGTGATTCATGGAATCATGATTTCTACTCGGATCAAAGATGTGGCTCAGGCTTTTGTCGATGCGGTCTTAGACTATGCGGAGGAAGGGAGAGGAGAGCGCTAAGGAGCGAAAACGTAAAATGAGCTAAGTAGGTGGAATGGGAGAATGTGGGGTATGTGGATGCGGGATTTGGGAAAGGTATTGGCCTGAAATAGGGCTACTTATTCCCTGCTTCCTTACCCCGGTCACACTTTTTGCCTCCTAAAAAGTAAATCCCACACAAATACCAGGAGTGATTGAAACCTCCCTAAAGACATTTATGGAGACGCCAGGCAACCTCGGTAATCCTACCCGCTCCCCGAAGGAAGATCTTGCCGAAGCAAGACGTAGGCCCGCCCTTAGCTGCCCGAGCAAATTTCCAATGGTTACTAATGTTAGTTTCAATAACGAGTCGGTATTCGCGCAGGACTTTATCATGACTGCTCAAGTAGCCCCGTTGTGAATAGAGGGTACTTGATGACAGAATCTGTTGCGGTTATTAGAAAGAGCTGAATACAAACTTACCAAAGCCATGCCGAGAATTCAACTCTGGGCTGTTTGATGTTAGTTTTATCCCTCATTTTCCTTCGGGATCCATTCTCTGGCAGATTTCATTGCCCTGGATACGTACTTCTTCCTAGCCTTCTTACCAGCTTCATACCTAATTAAAATGACGGGTGTAGGTTGCCGTGGGTAAAAGCCCAGATATTCTTCCTAGGCAAATAGAATGTCTTAACGGCCTCACTAAATACATTCCTTTCTTATCCCCATATATTCCATGAAACAAGCACCGCCTTCTAGATTCAAAGTATCTCTGGGTTTCTTCCTGTTGTGTTGGGTTGGATTCTGCCCAGTTCTGGCACAAACCCTCTGGACAGGCCCCATGGTGACCTTTCGACGGGACGCCCTCGTCGATTGGACCCTACCTGCCAATCAAGACAGCATTAGCCCCCGGGTGATCATTACCAGGGCAGACCGCCAGGGGATTTTTAACATCAAGCAAGAATCTGAATTCAATCGGAGTGGTGGAACCAGTCCCGCTGATACGGAATGGGCCAATGGCTCGATTTCAGATGGCATTGAGAATCTGACCTTCACCACTTGGAAGGATTCTTATAGTAGCCCTATTCCTGAAGAGGTTGGGGTGCCAAAGGTTCTACACCTTATCACAGAAGATATTTACATTGACCTTGTGTTTACGGCATGGGGGCAGGGAGGTGGAGGTAGCGGTGGAGGATCTGGAGGCCTCTTTGCCTATCGGCGATCCACTGAGGGCGGTACTACAGCGATATTTGAACACATAAAAGCAAGTGAGTCGATTCAGGTAACCATCGACCCAGAGAGCCATACCTTATTCGTGAAGGGACTGGAGGCGACACAGCCATATACGATTTTGAATGGTGTAGGAAGAGTTATACAGACCGGGAAGCTCGATAGGCAGGGACAGATAAATGTGCCCAGCCTACCTTCGGGTCTTTATATTTTGCGTCTCGCAGGAAGTCTTCCTTTGGATAAAAAGTTCTTAGTTCGATAAAGGATCTTGCTCATGTAACCAAAAAAGCCGCCCAAAGAGGGCGGCTGGTGTTGGTCTGGGTGGTTTATCTTTTTCCCTACTTGGTCATCACAACCAGGTAGCGAGAGGTCTTCCAGAATTCTTCTGGATTCTTGATCTCAAGGATGTCGTATTCCTTGTCATCGTCTAGGTCTTTGAACTCGTAGCTGCTAGCAGGGTGTACAGTCAAGACTTCGGGTTTACGGGTAGCAACTGGAATTTCGGTCATTTCCCGGATGTCGATCTTGTTGAAGGCGCTAGCGTTAAAGTCGCTGGCAAGTTGCTTGGTGGCTCCGATACCGATGAATCCCCCTTCTTTGTTGATCACTGATTGATCTTTTAACTCACGAGTGGTGCCCGTAACAAAGTAAGCGGTGTGTAATGCCATATCTTGCTCGTTGACTTTGCTGTCAAGGTTGCGCAAAGAATCTTCCTGCTGGCTGATACGAGCGGTTTGGGCTTCGGTAGTCTGAGCCAAGTAGGTGTTACGGCGGGTCAGGGTATCGACGCGTCCGTTAAGGTCTTCGATGCGGTAATCAAGGGCAACTAGCTGCTCCTTGAGCTCGGTGATTTCACCATCACGCTCTACCAATTGCTTCTTTAAGCGACCAATGGTACGGCGATACTCTGAGCTTAAGCCTTCAGCTTTTTCAGCTTTAGCGGTAAGCTCTTCGATGATCTGGCGGTTTTGATCCAGCAGGTCATTGATCATTTGGATA
>CAZFPQ010000295.1:0-8187 GCA_964521065.1 uncultured Bacteroidia bacterium
TAAGGGAGTTAAGGGAGTTAAGGGAGTTAAGGGAGTTAACAAATTAATTATCAACTATTTAACTTTTTAACTTATTTTAACTGCTTAACTTTTTCACTCCTTAACTCTTGACACCACGCGTACTTCTAAGCAAAAATAGGCCACCACATATCGTGATGGCCGTTTGGCTTGATCGTCATTCCAAGCCATAGTAGGTAACAAAAAAGGCCCGGAACTCAATGGGGGAATCGCTCCGGAATGGTGATGGGGAAATCACCAACTCTTAAAAATCTTGATTCGGAAAAATATCTACCAACGGGTATGCATCAATTGTTGGTAGTGCTTGATTCATCATTTCAAATTTTTTGAAAAATACCAGAATTTCGCATTTGATCAACCTCATTTTTTGACTATTTCTTGAGCGTAGGATTCGGTCTTTAGGCGAGGGCCATAAAGACGACTAGTCGATTTCAAGTGAATAGTGGTTATTTTTTCTTTTCTCGCTCCTTCAGTTTTGACCAACAACTCAATAATTCTATCGCCTTCGACGATGGCATAATGACTTAGCCCCTGTCCTGATGCGAGAGTTCTCATTCGCATTTTTGACATTTTTAGATAGTCGACACAACTAGAGACCACAGCTTCGGCCACTTTTTCGTCAGGATAAATCCTGACATCTTCAATGCTGTACAGCACCCCTCGTTCAAAAAAGTAACTGGCCCAATGCTTTTGGCTAATTAGATTGATTAGGGTGTCTGGATGGGGCTTTTGTACGTCTCGCACATAATCCCGGGTCTCCAGGTATTCTTCAAACTCAGTTAGCGATTGGCCAAATGGTATGAACATGCCGTTTTGGGCAAAGCTAAGGTCTGGCATCAAAACCCATAAGATCATGATGCCCATTAAGGTCATGAGACGGAACATAGCAAGGTGGATAACTTATCACTGGATCACATCCCAAATGTCCACCTATTCAAAACAATGTAATAATCGATTAATCCTATTTTATAACTAATAAATTATTCGTAATAACCAACAAATAGGGATTAATTAAAAAAGATCTGCCCTGTTGCGTAAAGGGCAGATCTTTTTACGTAAATGGTAAATTTATACAATCAAACTAGCGTTCCCGCTCAGTCTCAATGACGATTTTCCCCTGATTCCCTGCTACAATTCCCATCACATATGCAGCTTCATCAAACATGACTCTCTTATCAATTCGGAGAGTGACCACATCATTTTCTTTGCTCTCATCGGTCAAAACCTCTTCAATCAAAGGAACAAGTTCTTCTCGGGTCTCTAATTTGCGTTCATTCCAGGCATAAATGCCATCGAGGCCTACTGTCACATAGTTTTCAGCAGGAGTAGGCTTATCAGCTGCGCTGGTAGGCAGATCTACCTCAATACTTGCCTGCCGTACGAAACTTGAAGTCAGCAGGAAATAAATAAGGAGTAGAAATACGATATCGGATATAGAGGCTGAGCTAAACTCAGAACTCACTTTATTTCTTGAACGAATAGCCATGGTCTCGGATGTTAAAGTGAAACTTACTCAGCAGGTTCTTGAAGAAGATCAATAAAGTCTGTAGAGGTCAACTCTAGCTTAAAGACCACCTTATTAACCATAGATACCAAGGTATTGTAGGCCAAATAAGCTAAAATACCCACTACCAGTCCAGAAGCGGTGGTAACCATGGCTTGAGAAATACCTCCAGCTAAATCCACAGCATCAGCTTCTCCCCCTTTGTCGCGGATAGCGCCAAAGGCCTCGATCATACCCAAAACGGTACCAAAGAAACCTATCATAGGGGCGGCACCGGCCACTGTAGCTAAAATGGAAAGCCTTCTTTCCAGTCTATATACTTCTAGCTTTCCCACGTTTTCTATGGAACCCTCAATGTCCTTCAAGGAGGCAGCTCCCAGTCGGCTGATTCCTTTTCTGATCATGCGAGAGAAGGGGTCATTGCGAGATTCACATAATCCTTTGGCTGCTTCAATATTCCCAGCCAAAACGTGACGCCTAACCTGCTTCATGAAATCCTCTGAATCAGTATTGGCCTTGCGGATGGTAAGCCACCTTTCCACATAAATAAAAATGGCCAAGACCATGAGGATGTAGAGAGGAATCATCGGCCATCCACCGCCCAAGGTCAAGGTTTGGAACAAGGATTCCTCTCCGGCCCCAGCCGTGGCATTACTTAAGGTGTCAACGGGTACAGGGGCTTGCAACAAAAAGAGCATAGTCAATACGGGTTAGTTGAATGGTTTTTTAGGAAGGTGACAAAGTTATGAATCCTAAAGTGGTCAAAGTTAATACCAACTAAATTGGACCATCCCTAATCATGCCACCATTTGAGTCAATATTACTGAAAGCGGGATAGCTTGAAGTACATCAAAGAAAGCGATTTTTTAATTTCCACAAAAAAGCCCCTGGGCAATTTCAATCCAGAATGCCAAATAGACCCTGGATTAGGGGCGGGGGATGCATAAGATGGAAGAGGAAACGGGCATAATTTAAGTAAGTAAAGACCCAATATTATCTTTTTTGAGGCAACTTTTTGGCCGAATATGGTTATATTAAGTCAAACACGCCCTATACTTTCAATGACTTCCTAACCGCTTGAGTAGATCACCTATGTCGCATTAACCAACTCAATGAAATCCCTGAAAGTCAAAATAGCCATCTTGCTTCTTGGCGTTTTTATAATCTGGGCATCTTTCCTCTCTTTCACTAGTTTCTCTGAACCTAGCCGATGGATTCATATTGCGGAGCTTCAACTCCCATCTCTTCCCATCCTCTTTATGCTTTTGGTCAGTCTGTTGCTGGTCTACTTCTTATTGGAAAATTGGATTGGGGAGAAGCTAGAATCTAATCAAGCCACCGTGGATCGACTGTTTTGGTCCAATCCGCAACCTATGTTCGTGTATGAGATCAAAAAGGGACGCATCCTGGCCGCCAATGCTGCCGCAGAGGTAGTATATGGTTATAATCCTTCAGAATGGTCTGATCTGAGCGTATGGGATATCTACGCCAAAGAAGAAATTGAAGGGTTAAAGGCATCCCTACAAAACCCTAATCCGGATTACCACAAGAGCTTTAGTCAACATATCAAGCGAGGTGGGCATATCTTCCAAGTTGCTGTACAAGAGCACCCCTATCACCATAAGGGGCAGAGTTGTCGCTTAATCATCGTCCAAGATCTTCAAGATCTGCTGGATACCCGCTTAGAAAACCATCGCCTGGCCAGTCAGGTTTCTGAAAACGAACAGTTTCTCCAGTCCATTTTGGAAAATATCAACGAAGTGATCTGGTCAAGAAGGGTATCGGATTTAGCTCTCCTGTTCATCAGTCCAGCGACCCTTAAACACTATGGCCTACCTCCTCAAGAAATTATCAACGATGCGCAACCTTGGTTTGATAGAGTTCACCCTGAAGATCAGGCTACTCTACAGGCCTACCATGAAAAAATCTTACAAAGCGGCTACTATGCCGTAGAATATCGCTATCAACATCCGGATGGAAGCCTTCGCCATATATTGGACCGTGCTAGCTTGACTTATGATGAACAAGGCCAGCCCAGCATCATTTATGGGGTGGCCACGGACATTACCGCGGTGTACCAGCTCAAGGAGCAAATTCGGCAAAGCGAGCAACATCTGATCACCTTAACAGATAGCAGTGACGACATCATGCTGCTGCTTGATCCGGAATTTAAGCCCCTCATGGCCAATCAGGCTCTCTTTAAGACCATTAATAGATACCTCGATGAACAAGTAGAAGACCTAAATGACCTTAAATTTTTCCGGAACATCCCTCAACATTTGTATGAGTTCTGGTTAGAACGCCTGCTCAAGGTGCTCAAAGGTCAACGCATTCAAGAAAAGATTCCTCCTCTCTATTTATTGCCCGACGATCGAAGCTATGAAGTCCTTCTTCAACCCGTTTGGGACAAAGAAGAGGTGATCGCCATTGCCTGCTTTGCTAGGGATACCACCCTACAAAACCTACGCGAGGAGCGCATCATCCTTCAAAACGAAAAGTTTAAGGAGATCGCCTTGGTTCAATCCCATGATGTAAGACCCGCCTTGGCCAATTTAATTGGGCTCCTAAGATTACTTGATCGGCAGAACCTAAACAGCAAAGAGAACAAAGAGCTCCTTGAAAAAATGGACAAGGTAAGTCAACACCTAGATGACATCATTCGTCGGGTGGTACTCATGGCTCAGGAAATTGAAAGCATGGATGCTCCTATTCCCACAGAATATGAGGCCACAGACTCCTCAGGAGAGTGAAAAATAAACGTACATAAGAAAAACGGTAATCGGGGTACGGGAGTACGGGGTATGTTGTGGTATTCATTCATCCTTCTATCCATAGCCTATACAGTCATACCCCGATTTTTTTGTCCAAGTACTTAACTTAGACCTAAAGTTATCTCCAGTCCTCAAGACCAGGAGTCTCAGAAAATAAAGCTCCCCCATCAATTAACCTGATGGGGGAGCTGTTGGATTATGTTCGTCCTATCAGTTCAGGACTATTTAGACTTCTTTTTCTTAGCTGGTTCAGGCTCGTTCTCTTTTTGGCGAGAGATCAAATCCAAGGATATGGGACTCGCAACAAAAATGGAAGAGTAAGTACCAACCACAATACCGACCATGATAGCGAATACGAAACCGCGGATGGTGTCCCCACCAAATAGGAACAAAATCAACGCAGTAAGGAAGGTAGTGACCGAGGTGATCAAGGTACGGCTGATGGTCTGGTCGATGGAGACGTTGTAGATCTCGCTCAACTTGAAAGACTTCATCTCTCCTAGATTCTCTCGAATCCGGTCAAACACCACCACCGTGTCATTGATGGAGTATCCGATGATGGTCAACAAGGCCGCAATCAAGGCCTGGTTGATTTCCACGCTGAAAGGCAAGGCATCAAACAAGCTAAGGAAGGAGAAAATCCCCAATACGATGGCCACGTCGTGGAAGACGGCGATCACCGCACCCAAGGAGTACTGCCAGTAGCGGAAACGCACCAAGATGTAGAAGAAGATGATCATCAGGGAGAAGACAATCGATAAGATCGCCGCATCTCGGATATCGCTCGCTACCGTAGGTCCTACGTCGGAAGTACTGATGATGCTCTCTTTATCTAGACTTACTCCTTCTACAGAGGAATTTAGACCAGTCAACATCTTGTCAATAACCTTGTTCGTCCCATCTCGATCATCCACCAAATAGCTGGTGGTAATCATGAGCTGGTTGTCTGAGCTCAAGGTCTTGATTACCGGAGCATTGTTCTCAAATTGATCTAGCAGGTTTCCACGAACGGATTCTACTTCTGCATCTGACAAATTGTATGCTTCTCCATCCTGTAGGAACTCAACCACAAACTGGCGTCCCCCTTGAAGGTCCACACCGGTTTTAAATCCTTGAACTCCCATCAAAACCACAGAGATACCCACCAGGGCGATAGAAACGTAGTAGAAAGTCTTACGACGACCTACCATGTTGAGCTTCAAACGATCAAATAGCCCGGTAGTCCAGTCAAAGCCAAAGCTGAGAGACTCTCCCCCACGGTTGGCGTAGTAATCGAGAATCAATCGCGTGATGATCAAGGCAGAGATCAAAGAAGTGATGATACCGATCATCAAAGCCACGGCAAAACCACGGATAGGTCCTACTCCAAACGCATACAGAACAACACCGGTCAAGAAGGTGGTGATGTTGGCGTCCATAACCGAGCTAAAGGCATTGGAGAATCCAGAGCGGATGGAGGCTTTCAGGGTTTTGTCACGCTTCAGTTCTTCGCGGATACGCTCAAAGATCAGTACGTTGGCGTCTACCGCCATACCTACCGTCAGTACCAAGGCCGCGATACCAGGCAAGGTCAATACAATGGTAAAGGCTGCGGAACAACCCAGGATGAAGACCAAGTTGGCCAGCAAAGCCAGGTTGGCGACCAAGCCTGCACGGGCGTAGTAGACCGCCATGAATATCAAGGTCACGATGAAGGCGATGATAAAGGAAACCAACCCACTGCGGATGTTTTCCGCCCCTAGGGTAGGTCCTACGGTTTCTTCTCCTTCGATCTCTACGTTCACCTCAAGCTGACCCGCCTCTAGTACGTTGGCCAAGTCTTTGGCTTCTTCGATTTCGAAATCACCTTGAATCGAAGAGTTACCGGTAGTGATGGGCTCGTTTACTACGGGGTAAGAATACACTTTGCCGTCCAACAAAATGGCTACGTGGCCATTCTCAGCGGCTTGTGCGGTGGTCAACTGGCCCCACTTCTTGGTTCCCTCTGGCGTCATGCGCATGCTCACGATGGGCTGGCCATTTTGACCATCAAAGTCCTGACGAGCATCGCTTACCGCGTCTCCACTTAGGTCAGGTTCTCCGTCCGCATTGACCCGGATGGCGATCAGTTCATAGAAATCAGACTCATCAGAGGTCGACTTGTAACTCCAGACAAACTTCATGTCGGGAGGAATCAAGGGAGCAACCTCATCCATAAGGAAGATTCGATTTACTTCAGCCGTGTCATTTGACAAAGCAAAACCAACGCGTGGAGTACGAGAACCAATCTCGGCTAGTCCTTGATAGTTACCGGGGCTCAAGACGGCCCAAAGAGGATTCTGGCGGCGAAACTCCTCCCGACGGCGCTGCTGCTCCTCAGGAGAAAGGTCTTCAAAAGAAGTAGAATCGTCAGCCAATCCTTCAGAAGCCAATTGCTCTGACAAGGTAGCGCCCGTATCAGCAGCCGTGCTGTCTCCTTCTTCCTCGGCAGTGGCCAGGGTTTCCCCAGCGGTGGTATCTACCGCAGCGCTGTCTGTAGCTACTTCAGTGCTATCCAAGACACCAGCCATCTGGGCCAACTTGGTGTTCACGTCAGTCAGAACGGTGTAAGCGCGGTCCCAAGGATGGCAAACGTAGAATTCCAGCTTAGCGGTAGAACGCAACAAGTTGCGTACCCGCTCAGGCTCCTTGACCCCTGGTAATTCTAGCAAAATCCGGCCGGTACCAGGCTGCTTTTGCAGGTTGGGAGAAACGACTCCAAACTGGTCAATCCGGGTACGGATGATGTTAAAGGTCCGGTCAAAGGCAGATTCAGCTTTTTCGCTCAAGATTTGCTCCACCTCTGCGTCACTGGTACTCACGTCAATGCCCAGGTCTACGCTGGCGAAGACGGCACCTAAGCTTTTGTTAGGTCCTATTTGATTGAAACACTCTACAAACAAAGAGACGAAGCTCTCGGCTTCGGTCTGCTGGCGCTCGTTGGCACAATCAATAGACTTGATTAAGGTCGAGTCATTGGGGTTGGCCGCCAGCTTGCGAACCAACTGGTCCATGCTGACCTCCATGGTCACGAACATTCCCCCCTGCAAGTCCAATCCTAAGGTGAAAGACTGGGCAATCGCACTTTTGTAACGGGTTTGAATCTCATCATCGGTGATGAAGGCTTCATACTCCCTGGCGATGGTCGAGTCGGCGTCAGACCATTCTGCCTTGTCTTTGGGCAAGGCTTGGAAAGCAGATACTTTTTCACTGCGCTCTCCATCCAGGTTAAACTGAACAAAGGTCCAGAATAGGTTATAACCACAAATGGCGGTAAAAACGATCAATAAGAAAATGACCGTATTCTTATTTTTCATGTCAAATTATTTGGTTCTAAAATATGATAGCAAGGAATTCAGTAGCCTCTTAGCTGCTCAGCCAAGAACCTACCGCAGGATTCTTCCATCGAAACGAAGGAATCCTTGGAATAAGGAAGGTCAAACTAGGGAGCCCGCACGGGCGGAGTGGCCCAACTCACCCTGCTTGAAAAGGGCGCGAGGACCAAATCGGGCTTGGGCAACAGCCACAGGGCTACCCACACACAAGAGGCAGCAAAAGCCGTAAACAGCCCGAGTAACCAAGTCAGCACCTGCGAACGCAGGTCTTGCAGCGCGTGAATCGCTTGATGCCAAAATGGTACAATGGGGGTAATCTCCTGCGAATTGCGCAATTCTACCTCTTCAATCACCTTGAAGTAATGGTGATAGAAGCTGTGCTTGTCCATCTTCCGAAAGAAGAACACATTGATGGAGGTAAGCACCAAAGCGAAGAGACAATATGTATGCGCGTATCGCTTCATTTTAACTTGGAGCGCAAATATACAGCAAAGGACTGGGATTGGAAAGGGGAAGTTGGGAAGTTCTTGCTCTCGGTAGA
>CAZFPQ010000296.1:0-8109 GCA_964521065.1 uncultured Bacteroidia bacterium
GATGTTGAGTTTACGACCTAAACTTGTCTTTTTCGAACCTGACTGCGCCGATTTTTCTCGAAATAGCCTGCTATTCCTCAAAAAATCTGCTTGTCAGAACCCAAAAATCCTGCGTTTGGGCTCGAAATACCAAAACCCAAACAGCCTCTAATAATCAAACTTGCGGCTCTAACACGGGGCCAGCAGCCAAGATCTCTGGGCTAGCTTGCTCAGCATATTGTTCAAAATTATCGCGGAAGCGCTTCGCCAATGAAAGGGCCATGGAGTCATACTCCTCCTCGTTGCGCCAGGTGTCACGCGGATTTAGCAGCGCATTGGGAACGTCTGGACATTTTTTGGGTACATGTAGTCCAAAAATCGGGTGAAGGCGATAGTCTACTTCATCTAGCCTCCCGTCCAGGGCAGCCTTGATCATGGTACGTGTAAAGGCAAGCTCTATTCTTTCCCCTTCGCCATATGGCCCTCCGGTCCAACCAGTATTAACCAACCAGACATTGATGTTCCCATCTCCTTGGTTAGAACCTTGCTTGATCTTTGCCCCTAAGAGATTTGCATATTCAGTAGGGTGTAAGGGCATAAAGGGAGCGCCAAAACAAGTCGAAAAGGTAGCTTCGGGCTCGGTAATTCCCTCCTCAGTTCCGGCAATCTTGGCGGTATAGCCACACAAAAAGTGGTACATGGCCTGTTCTGGAGTTAACCGGGAAATGGGAGGAAGCACTCCAAAAGCATCACAAGTCAAGAAGAAGATATTTTGAGGCAAATCTCCCCGAGACTGGTACATGATGTTCTGGATGTGGTAGATCGGATAGCTTACTCGGGTATTTTGGGTGATAGAGGTATCCAAATAATCCACTGTATTGCCACCAGGCTTAAAGGTCACATTCTCCAATAGAGCTCCAAACTTAATCGCTTGATAGATTTGAGGCTCCTTGGAGGCTGACAGATTGATGGTCTTGGCGTAGCAACCTCCTTCAAAATTGAAAATACTTTCCTTGGACCACCCATGTTCATCATCGCCAATTAGACGACGCTCGGGGTCATTGGATAGGGTAGTTTTCCCAGTACCTGATAGGCCAAAAAACAGGGCAGTATCCCCATGAGAGCCAACATTGGCGGAGCAATGCATCGGAAGTACCTGAGATTCTGTGGGCAGCAGGAAATTCAAGGCAGAAAACACCCCCTTTTTGATCTCTCCCGTGTAGGCTGTTCCTCCTATTAGGATTACCTTTTCGGTAAAATTGATGATGGAAAAGTTGCTTTGACGTGTCCCGTCTTTTTCGGGATCTGCCATTAAGCCTGGGAAAGAATAGACTTTCCAATCCGCAGAAAACTTGCTCAACTCCTTTTCAGAAGGGCGCAAGAACATGTTGTAGACAAATAGGCTTTGCCAAGGGAACTCCGAATATACTTCGATTTGAAGGCGGTAGTTGGGATTGGCTCCTGCATGAACCTGACGTAGGTATACCTCTTCCCTCGTCTCAAGGTAAGCCATCATTTTGTGGTACAAGCCTTGATAACTTTCTTGGGAAATGGGGAGGTTAATATCTCCCCAATCAACACGGTCCTCCGTCCATTCGTCCTTCACAATGAATCTGTCTTTGGGTGATCGGCCGGTAAAGGCACCGGTCTTCACCACCAATGCTCCGGTACTACTAAGTTGTCCCTGACCTAGAATGATGGATCTCTCTACCAAGGCAGCTGGCGTAAGGTTGGTCTGCAGTTTTACGGAATTGAAGGAACTCATGAAATATAATTTTTGAGGTAGAATAGTTAGCGCCCGGCTTACGTTTCAAGCCGAATAGAAGGTGTGAAAATATTAATTTTAGCGGAAATTCGCTAAAAGTTTTTCTTAAGAATTAGCTATAGGATTGCACTTAGAAAGAGCAATCCGTCTAATAAAAAAACTGTACGATCAAGCTATTGTTTACTTACCATTACCTCGTTTGGCGGAGCTTTAGCCTGCAGTCGAGGCTACATCGTTCGCCTTGTGCTCCTTCTGCCACTTAGAGAAAACTTCGTCTAAATGCCTGGAGGAGAGAGGCTTTGACAGAAAACCTTTTACTTGGGGATAGGATTTTGCTCTTTGTATTTCAACTGGGTCGATAGAAGAACTCAGGATATACAAGTGGACATGGGGATGTGGCAGGGTAATCTTCTCCAATACCCCCCAGCCATCTAAAACGGGCATATTGAGATCAAGGAAAATAAGTTGAGGCCATTCAGAGGGTTTTCTGCCGCTCAAATACTTCACGGCGTCTGCCCCATTCAAAAAAACCTCCAATTCGGATGTCACTTTGGCTTTCTTGAATAGAATTTTGTGGATCATGTTATTCAGGTCATCATCATCTACCATCATTACCCTGATAACCTCTTTTGATGAGTCTTGATCTGCGCGCTTCATAGTCCTAAACTTCAATATTTGACTGCTAAAGAAGGAGACAATAAGTCTTGAACTTTTACACTTTGAAAAGTGCCTTGAATCCAAGTCCATTATCTACTCCTCATCCCACACATAAATTTAATGTGCAGAACTTTTTATCATCGAAAACTTTCGATTTTAATAATGCAAACAGCCTAAACCAATGATTCCTGCGCCAATTGATAAAAAACAAGGTTGGGAAATGAGATTTCATTTCCCAACCGGATGTAAGCTAACCAGAGTGGTTAAACAGACAGGGGTTATCAAGGTCCGTTTTGATCACTTTCGTAAAAAAGACGATTTCCCTAGAGGAATTACATGCCTAATTCCGAGTTTTTTTCTACGGGTTTTCCGGTAGATCAGATAGAGGGCACCTTGATCAATTTGACTTAAGGGAAGAATGGCTTAGTTTGCGTGGCCTAGTAAAGGGGGTCCGCGCACCTACGAAAAAGTTTTTCACTGCCGCAGAGCATGCTAAAAAATAAATGGTATCACCAAGGGATTCCTTTATTGATGCTGGCCATTTTGGCTTACTTCCCCCTCTTTTTACACTTAGATACCAACCCCGTTAAAGCTTGGGACGAATCGCTGTTTGCCCTGAGGGCCTACAGCATGGCTCACTACGGTAAATATCTCTGCGCCTTTGATGAGCTCCCAGAAGCTGAGCCAGCACCAAATATGAAGCCACCTTTGATCTCCTGGCTACAAGCAGGTCTGTTTCACCTGATTGGCTATGGGGAATTGGCTCTGCGTCTTCCCATTGCCTTTTCAGCCTTGGGGATCTTACTGACATGCTTGGCCCTCAGTTGGCAGCATCAAAAAAATTATCACTGGGGGATCTTGGCCAGCCTAGTCCTAATCACTACCGATGGATTCATACACGAACACATGGCCAGAACGGGGGACCACGATGTGCCATTGGCCGGTTTTAGCCTTTTGATCCTGCTGGGAGCCTATCGTTTTGATGCCTCTGATGGGAAAGATCAAGGTGCCATTCTCTTGATGGCGATTGCCTGGTTGGCCGGTTTTCTCACCAAAGGTAGCGCCTCACTCTTCTTCCTACCAGGTATTTTCTTATTCTTTTTGGTTAGAAAGCGTCTGCTTTCCCTGGTCAGACACCGAGCCACTTGGTGGTCCCTTTTGGCAGTATCCTTGGCTTTGGGATGCTACCTATTATACCAAGAATGGAGCTGTCCCGGTTTTATCCTCAAGATGAACCGCTTTGAAGGAGTGGGGCACCTTATCAAATCAAGACAAGGCCACCAACACCCATGGTACTTCTATCTCCAAAGCTGGTATGAATGGAAATTTACTTATTGGCTTCCCTTCCTCATTCCTTCTGCAGCCCTGTTTTGGCATCCAAAGTATCAATCATGGCGTCCTGTTTTGGGACTGATATGGGCCTGTATGCTTAGTGCCAGCTTTACTATCTCATTAAGCGGCACAAAACTAATCTGGTATGATGCAGCAATTCTGCCCTTACTCGCTTTACTGACTGGATTCAGTCTTTTGGTATTATGGGAGGCCCTTTGCCAGTGGCTCAACTTGTTCAGCTACCCAAAACAATACCTCGGAGGGGCAGTGTTCTTTCTGGTCATTGGCTTGAACCCCTATTTGGCCATCCTTGACAAGGTTTATCTTCCTCAGGATCGAATGTACGTTGATGAAAGATATCCTTTTCTCATGGAGAAATTAGCCTTTTCCCACCCAGAAGAAGTGGATTATGCCATTCTCCAAACCTATCGAGGTAATCACATCTTATTCTATCGGTATTTGTACAATCACCATAAAGGCTATCAGATTAGGCGATACCGAGACTTAAATGAGGTCAATCACAGCGACAAACTCATGATCTGTCAACCAGACATCAACGACTATTTTAGGACTTGGTTTGAGTTCGAGATCATCGAAAGCTATGAAAATTGCCATCTTTACCGGGTCGGTGCTAAAACTCAATTGGGAATTCAAGCTCTCGGAGAGTAGTCCGATCACATTGTCCCATTCAAGTATCAGCGCAGGGTTCCCGCCTTAAGTCGGCCTAGAGTCGGACCTACTCCATACCTCATCAGCGAAGAGATCACTTCTTTTAGCTGGAATTTAGCCAACATCTTACCCTTAGCCATTAGCAGGGTCGCCTTTCCAATAAATCGGAATCTTCGAGCCGCGGGCTTTACTTTTTTCAAAAAAAGTAAACATCCCGACTTGTAGGAACGGCAGTTCAGGTCAGCTCGCTGAACCGCCCAATACACAAAATGCAGCCCAACGCCGTCTCAAGCTTACTTCAGTCTGTCTAAGGCCTAAAGTCCAGCCCAGAATTAACCAACATCACTCAAAAGCCTCGAAGTTGATTAATTTGGCAGTCCTAGCTTCAAGGCGCCCGGAGCGATTTTACGCCATTTACAAATGGCTAAAGTCCCGCTTAGGCGGATATTATCCCCAGTTCTTCGCCTTGTCGAAATTTTTGGCTTATTTTCTGCACGGATCTGCAGGCACCACATTCTATGGCGGTACGAGTATTTGGCTGGTCAGTTTTTACCCTCCTGGTCGTTTTGTTGTCTGGAGGCATCTGGCAATGGCAAAATCTGATGGAGCGGCTCACCCCTAGCCCACCCACCCAGCTAGCCACTACCCAAGTAGAGGATAGCCTTGGGGTATTGGGGGATTTTTCATTCATGCTCCCTGAAGAAGAAGGTTTTTCTCCTTTAGCATTTAAAAACCCTGGTACGACTTGGAGACCTGGAATTCGATGGTGGTGGCCTAGCACCGACCATACTTCTTTGAGTTTAATTTCCTCGCTTCAACATATCGAGAGCCAAGGATTTGGGCACATTACCGTCCAACTCACCCAGGCTGGAATCGCTCCTGATCAACGAGCTTCCAATCGAGTAATCTCGACTGGATTCAATTCTAGAAGCTTGGAAAGAAGTTGGCAATTGATCTGCTTAGAAGCCCAAAAACGAGGCATAGAAGTGGCATGGATGGCTCCCATACTCTGTTCTGAGCCCAAAGAAGCCATTCAAAGCCTCCTATTTGGCGAGATCCATGTACGTGGTGGCAAGAGGGTTGAGATCCCCATTCCCTCTCCCGAGGTACCACCGGGCACTTTATTAGCTGCTTACTTAGAAAAAAAAGATTTTCCAGAAGAGGCAGGCCTGAGCTGGCAACCGATGCCTGCAAAACTGCTCTCTCTTATTGCGTTTAGGGTGGATGAACATCAACGCAGTCCTCTCACTTGGGACCTCACAGACTACCTTAAACTGTCTCCAGATTCCTTTCTTTACATTGACAGCTATGTGGATGAGGCAGGGGCATTAAGCTGGGATGCTCCTCCTGGCTACTGGGATTTGGTGGCCATTTATCAAGCTCCCCAGCTGCAGCATCCGCTCTTTTTTCCTAAGGCTGAGCAATTCTACCTAGCCAACCCCTTGGCCATCGATACATCCAGGAATTATTCCCCTGTTCCACTTCCTCCTCTACCCACTACAAGATATGACCAAGCCCCCTTCCCTGCTTGGACAAAATTGAGCTTACCGTCTCAAACTTGGCTAACGGAACAGGTCTACACTACGGGAATTCTAGATAAGTTTGAGGCGACCTACCAATATGACTTACTGCCCTTGCTCCCTAGCCTTTCCATACCAGGTCAAGACAACTTCCTATTTGATATCTTACAGCCATCCCGCCAACCATCCTACGTGGTTACAGATCAGGATGAACGTATCAGATATGATTACAAGGTCTTGCGCAATCGACTCCGATGGGATGAGACTGAGGCTATTAGAAGATCCACCGTACACCAAATGGGATTAGGTTTGCAAGGACGTCCCTTTGGCTCTACTCAGGACCTTATTCTCGCTAGCAAGTTTTACGATGTTCCTACGGTAAATAGTTGGATGAGTCTGCTCGGAAGCATGGCTATTCGTCAGATCTCCTCAGGAGCATGGTTACATGGAAAAAAAAGAGTGGCAGCAGATGCCATAGCGCTCCCCACCCAAACTGGGGGCCTGATGATCTCACAAGCCAAAGAAATTGCAGATCAACTTTTCTTAGATGGCATCAACTTTATCGAGTGGCAAGGGCTTCCGCTACAGGAAGATTCTACTTCATCCCCTTCCCCAGCCTCTTGGCACCCCTTTCATTCACCACATTTCAATGGTCCACAGGTAACTTCGGATTGGAGTCCAAGGTCCTATTTGGGAAGACATGCTGCAGGCTTCAATCGCTACCTTTCTCGTTGTCAATATTCCCTTAGTCGGGGTGCGCCTTCAGTGGATATATTGGTCTATTATCCCTTTTTGGGATATCCATTGGATCAAGCCGAGGCCAAGGCAAGCATGGTGGATCCTCAATTGAAGCAGTGGGTACAGCGAATGGGGGGCCAAGGTCAAGACCCACGTCTAAGATGGCTAAAAGAGGTACAACCACTGCTAGAGACTCTTCAAAACCTTGGTTATAATTGGGCCTGGGTAAACGATGATTGGATCAATTCCGCCAAGGTCGAATCAGGAATGATGGTCCACGAGGATTCCAAGCACTCACAGGTTCTGCTTTTGAATCCACCCCATATGCCTTTTGGCACCATGGAGCAATTGATCAAACTGACTCGTTCAGGAGGGCAGGTGTTGGTATATGGCCAAATTCCGCGGCGGGTCCCAGGCTATTTTCAGCATGCTCAAAGGGATTCCCTATTGGTGAGCCTGAGCAGAGAAATCATTCCTGCTAGCCGAGCCGAAGAACTGGAAGATTTTCGTAATCTACTCATAGGAAACCTTCCAACGCAGCCCCTGGGATATGCTGGCTATTATTCTTTTTTGAGGCATATGCGGCGAAGTTTGCCAGACGGTTCTCAGTTGATCTTCCTCAAAAACGTCGAGGAGAAAAGTCGCTTATTTGAGTTGCTAGTTGATGACGAGTTTAAAGCGTTCTATTGGCTAAATCCGCATAATGGGTCTATTAGTCAAGACACCCTAAATGCCAGAAATCGCCTAAAGGGATACTTAGGCCCCTTGGATAGCCGTATCCTATGGGCAACCAAGGAGTTCATACCCGATGATAGCTTACTTTCTCCCCAAAACGCATTAGATCATGGGTTGATGACCCAAGAGCGTTTAAATGAAAAAGCCTTAGAAAAGTGGCATTGGGTCACAAGACTAGAGAAGGGTACATTTTTTAGTCTTAAAGACACAGCCTTATTTGATTGGAGTCAACACCCAGAACTCAAATTCCATGTGGGAGAGATGTTGTATACGGCAAGCTTCGAACTGACTGATACCTTATGGGAAAGGAGTTATATTTTAGACTTGGGACAAGTAGCCGGGGTATTGGATATTTCTGTAAATACCCAGCCTCTGGGTCGTTTGTTGTATCCCCCCTATCGAATAGACATTGGTGATAAATTGATGCCTGGGGTAAACACTTTGGAAATATGGGTCACTCCCCCTTGGCGCAATGCATGGGTAGGAAAAGCCCAACAAAGGATATCTAATTTTAGTCCTTGGAAAGATAAACCCCTCACCCCAGCAGGCTTGCTAGGCCCAGTTCGCATCCTAGAGCTAGCTAATCCTTAAGGTTTTCCTGCCAAAGGCTTGCGAAATCGCAGGTAAGCTCCTACTTTTACGCTCCTTCTGATCCACAATGCCCGAGTGGTGGAATTGGTAGACACGAAGGACTTAAAATCCTTTGGGCAGAAA
>CAZFPQ010000297.1:0-8109 GCA_964521065.1 uncultured Bacteroidia bacterium
CCAAACAGCCTCTTAGCAACCGTGGTAGAATTACAGAGACAATCGCAGGGTTAAGTTGCAGCACACAGGATATTTCTGATTCGACCATTCAGATTTACGGTCGCCTCGATTCAGATAAGAAAAGCGATGAAGACTAGGTGTTGATCTGGCAGATCAGCAAGGGAATACACATGCAAAAACCCCCATCTATTATTCAAAAATCAGCAACCGAAAAGGACTTCGAGATATAAAAAAAGCGCTATTCACAGGGATAGTTTAGCAAAGTCATTTTGGGATCAGCTCTTTTTGCTAAATTGGGCAAAAAATCACCCCATATATATGAGCCAAGTTGAGGTCCGCCGTTTTAAGAAAGTAATGGTAGCCAATCGGGGAGAAATCGCCATCCGGGTTCTCCGGGCACTTTCCGAGCTACGCATCGAAACCATCGCCATCTACAGCTATGAAGATCGCTACTCTCTTCACCGCTATAAAGCTGACGAAGCCTACATGATCGGCGACCAAAGTGAGCCACTTAAACCTTACTTGGACATCGAGGGAATCATCAGTGTCGCTAAGCGAAAAGGGGCCGAAGCCATCCATCCAGGCTATGGTTTTCTCTCAGAAAACGAAACCTTTGCCCGCCGTTGTGGTGAAGAGGGAATCATTTTTATTGGCCCAAGCCCAGAAGTGATGCACCAGTTGGGGGATAAGGTACGAGCCAAAGAGGTGGCACGCGCCGTGGACGTACCCCTAATTCCAGATAGCCAAGACGCCCTGACCAGCCTCAAGGATGCCGTCAACGAAGCCGAACGCATTGGCTACCCTGTGATGATGAAGGCAGCAGCAGGAGGAGGAGGACGAGGCATGCGGGTGGTTCGAAACGAAGAGGAATTGTCTCGGGCATTTTATGACGCTAGAAACGAGGCCAAGAATGCGTTTGGGGATGACACTGTCTTTTTGGAAAAATTCGTAGAAAACCCCAAGCACATCGAGGTCCAATTGCTGGGAGATCGGCATGGCAACTTGGTTCATCTATGCGAACGTGATTGCTCCGTACAGCGTCGCTTCCAAAAGGTGGTGGAGCAAGCTCCTTCTACCCTGCCTCAAGCAGTCCGGGAAGAATTATGGGAATACGCCCTCCGCATAGGTCGGCACGTGGGTTATAATAACGCCGGGACGGTGGAGTTTTTGGTCGATGGGGATCATCATGTCTACTTCATCGAGGTCAATCCCCGTATCCAGGTAGAGCATACCGTCACCGAAGTAGTGACTGGCATCGACATTGTTCGCTCACAAATCCTGATCGCGGCGGGAGCCAAACTTTCTGACCCTCAGATTTTCTTAAAAGATCAAGCTGACATCCAGGTACAAGGGTTTGCCATTCAGGTCCGTATCACTACAGAGGATCCGACCGAAAACTTTAAGCCTGATTACGGCGAAATCATTGCGTACCGTTCTGCCTCTGGATTTGGCATCCGTCTCGATGGAGGAAGCATCTACGCGGGCATGAAGATTTCGCCCTTTTTTGATTCCATGCTGGTAAAAGTCACCGGATCGGGCCGTACCCTCAAAGGCGCCACCCAACGAATCGACCGAGCCCTGCGCGAATTTCGAATCAGGGGTGTCAAGACCAACATCCAATTCCTGCGCAACGTCATCAATCACCCGGTTTTTCAGGCGGGTCAAGCCAACGTAGGCTTTCTCCAGGCCTATCCCGAGTTGTTCAAAATAACTACGGGCTATGACCGTGGCACCAAAACCCTGCGTTACCTCGGTAAGGTATTGGTTAATGGCAACCCTGATGTCAAGTTCAACCTCAATTCTAGTACCCTTCGGCAGCCAACAAAGCCCATCTACGACCGTACCCAGCCCTATCCCAAGGGAAGCAGAGACCGACTGAAAGAACTGGGACGAGAGGGTTTTACGGATTGGCTGAAGCAGGAAAAGCAGATTCAATATACCGACACCACCTTCCGAGATGGGCACCAGTCTTTGCTGGCTACGCGCATGCGGACCTATGACTTGTATGAAATTGCAGAGGCCTACGCGCGGCTGAATCCAGGAATCTTCAGCATGGAAATGTGGGGGGGAGCCACCTTTGATGTGTGTATGCGCTTTTTGAAAGAAAGCCCTTGGCAGCGCCTACAATTGCTCCGCAACAAAATCCCTAATATCCTTTTCCAAATGTTGTTGCGGGGATCCAATGCGGTCGGTTACAAAGCTTATCCAGATAACTTAGTCCAACGCTTCATCGTTGAATCGGCCAAAGAAGGCATCGATATTTTCCGGATTTTTGACTCCCTCAACTGGCTAGAGGCCATGAAGGTGAGCATCCGCACTGTTCGGGAGGAAACCGACTCTTTGGCCGAAGCTTGTATCTGCTATACCGGAGACATTACTGATGCCAGTCGCAGCAAATACGACCTGCAATACTACCTTGACCTAGCTCGCCGCTTAGAAGACGAAGGTGCACATATCCTGGCCATTAAAGACATGGCGGGCTTACTAAAGCCATTGGCCGCGAAGACATTGGTCACCGCCCTTAAGGAGCACCTCGATATCCCCATTCATCTGCATACCCATGATACTTCAGGGAACCAACTGAGCTCTTATGCTCAAGCGGTGGACGCGGGCGTGGATGTCGTTGATTTGGCTCTTTCTTCTATGTCGGGCCTGACTTCACAGCCCAATTTCAACTCTTTCGCCGCGGCCATGCAGGGCCATGAGCGCGAGAATACCCAGGTGGACTTATCCAACCTAAATCAATTTGCTAACTACTTTGAAGTGGTTCGCGAATATTACGCGCCCTTTGAGTCTGAACTTAGGGCCGGTACTGCCGAGGTCTATGAGCATGAAATCCCAGGGGGTCAATATTCTAACCTTCTGCCTCAGGCACGTTCTCTGGGGCTAGAAAATAAGTTTGAACAGATCAAGCTTAACTACGCCACCGTCAACCGCATGTTTGGCGACATCGTCAAGGTGACTCCATCGAGCAAAGTAGTAGGCGACATGGCCTTGTTCATGGCTTCCAATGACTTGACTGAGCAGGATGTGCTTGAGCGAGGCCACGAGTTGAGTTTTCCCGATTCTGTCAAAAGTTTTTTCCGGGGGGATTTGGGACAACCTTATCAAGGCTTCCCCCAAAAGCTGCAGGAAATGGTTCTCAAAGGAGACCCGGCCTATTCGGATCGTCCGAATGCCCATTTGGCGCCCATTGACTTTGACCAGGCCGAGCAGGTCTTTAAGCGGGATTTTCCAGATCCGCGCATGAGCTTTCTGGATCTTCTTTCTTACCAACTCTATCCAAAGGTATTCGAGCAATATTACGAGCACTTGCAGACTTATGACGAAGTCATGAAGTTGCCTACGGAGGCCTACTTCTACCCTCTCCAACCAGATCAAGAAATCTTGGTACGCATTGATCCTGGGAAAAAGCTTTTGATCGAGTTCATGTACATGCTTGAGCCTGATGAAGAAGGGCAACGATCAGTATACTTCAAGATCAATGGACAGACCCGTGCCATTGACGTGAGAGACGAAAACATTGCCGTAGAAAAGGTTCAAAATCGCAAAGCCAAAGAGCCTAATGAAATTGGTTCTCCCTTACAGGGTCGCCTGACCAAAGTCCTGGTAGAAGCTGGTGAAAAAGTGAAGAAAAACCAGCCGCTTTTTACCATCGAAGCCATGAAGATGGAGTCGACCATCACAGCCAGTGAGGAAGGAATGGTCAAGGCCGTTCATTTAGGCTCTGGTGCCATGGTGGAAGCGGAGGACTTGGTGGTGGAGTTTGAGGGGTGATAGCTGCCGTTAGAGCGAGGTCTAACGACAACTTAGGGAGTTGGCCCAAGGGAAAAGTTCGCTTTCCCCCTTGGGCCAACTCCTAAACTTCTATGTCTACCGCTGGACCAGAGGATTGCCTATTGAGCAAGTTTCATGGCATGAAGCATCTATTCGAAACAAATCAAAAGCTGCTGCTTACTTTTTCCATTGCGGCATTGCTTTGGCTGGTGGGATTGTGGACTTATTTGATTCGGCAGGCAGTGGCTTGGGAATATTATGTATTCATCAATCGGTTGCAGATTGTCCCAGCTGGATGGGGGCTGTGCTTGGTGCTGCTACTGTCCATACTTCTGCTTTTTCTTCCGGGGCTAAAGCATCAAGTTGTTCTATGGGGTACGCTGTTTACGATGGCGCTCGCCCTAATGATCCAAGTGTTTTACTGGCGCTGGGGTAACTTTGACGTCGTGGTACCAGGCTGGCATATGGCTCCTTCCTTTATCGATTTGGTGATGCGGACCTATTTATGGCTGCCATTGGTAGGGGCCGTACTGGTAATTCCAACAGGGGTAAACCTCTATATTCTTCTGAAACAGCGGACTGTTTCTTAGGATGCTGCTGTCGTTAGAGCAGGCTCTAGGAATAGCTAGAGAAGGTCAAGGATAAGGAATGCGAATCAAGCTGGTCTTGTCAATTGAATTGCACCCAATAGGACCCGTTAAACAACTACAAATGAGAAGCCTAGAAAATATTTTTGAAAGCCTGGTTGGGGCTTGGTCACTTGACCGAACAATCATTCACATTGAGCTAGACCAGATTGATACAGCAAAAGGAATAGCTGTTTTTTTAAAAGGTACTCCAACTCATCCTGACACCTTATTCTATGAAGAAAATGGGCAATTGACGTTGGATAATGCCGCTAAGGCGATAAACTTTAAGCGGAAATATATCTACAAGATGAGAGCAGAAAGTATCGATATCATCTTGAATGATGGTGTGACCAAGGGAACACTCTTCCAAACTCTTACACCCCAGCAAGGCAATGTCGAATTAACAGGCAGCGAACATCTTTGTAGACTTGATAAGCATAGCGGGAAACACTTTTTTCAAAATGAACACAATTTTGAAACAGAGTATACTGTTTTGGGGCCAAATACGAATCTGTTCATCAAAACTTGCTATCAAAGGAGCTAGCTGTCGTTAGAGCAGGGTCCAACGACAGCTTTGACAAATGCCTGATTGAAAGTGGCTCCTTCCTGGGAAGGATACTTAGCGGACCATCAAACGTTGTACTTGTTTGCCGGTCTCTGCTTTGACCTCAACAAAGTAAAGCCCGGGGCTGACGCCTTCTAACGGTACATTTGCAAGAGATTGGCTGGTCCGTACCGAATATAGAGTCCGCCCTTGTAGATCAAGTAAGCTAATCTGTACAGGAGCGAAGTAGTTTTCTAACTCTACCGCAACGGACCCATCCGTAGCGGGATTGGGGCGTATGTTTATGGAAGAGCTGTTGGGTTCATTTACGTTGAGGTTGGTGCTTCCTTGCTCCAAGCGCCAGGACCTCACCCAATCATAGTAGGTGGTGCGTTCTTCAAAAGTCCCGGTCATGCCTCCGTCGGCAGGCACCGGATTCCAATCGTAGGTTTCGGTTACCAAACGTAGGTACATGGGCAGGTTGAATTCAGCGGCAGGGGTTACTGTATAGACTTTCTCTCCGTCGAGATAAAATTCTATTTCTGTAGGACTTTTCCACCAAGCTCCGTACACGTGGTAGTCTTCCCAGACCTTTACACTGGTGGCCACGTTTCCTCCCTGTGAGCCAGTGGGTGTAGCAGCGCAGCTGGTATTGCGGCTGTGGGTATTGGAGTGCATGGACTGATCAAATGACTGGGCCCAATTGGCCGAGGTCACCACCTCTCCTACACACTCTTGGATGTCCAGTTCCGTTACGCGTTGGTCACAGCCACTGCCTTCGTTCCGCGTGTTGATCAGCCAAAAGGTAGAAGACATAAACGTCTGATTGGCCTTCATTCTACACTCATAATACATCCCAACTTGGCCTGCGTTTTTAGAATAAAGGTTGCCACCAGCGTGGGTGTAGGTATCGCCATTCACGACTTCGGGTGTAGTCAATTGTCGGACGGTAATCCTCAATTTTCCATCCTCCATACTCACTACATCTTGTTTGAAAATACCCGGTACTCTTCCCCTCCATCTTCGAGGATCGGTATTGAACCACTTGGTCTCATCCAAGGTACTGTCGCTGAACTCATCAGATATGTTTTCGACCAATACCCATTGCTGTCCGCTGGGCTTTGGGTCTTGATTGACTGCGAAAGTAGGTTCGCTTTGGGCAGAGGCCGTCATAAATAGACCACTTCCCATGAGGCCTATGAGGAGTAAAATTGTAGTTTGTACCCTTTGCATGCTGAATATATTGTGAGTTTGGGAGCTGCCTATTTTCAGAGAGAGAATTTGGCAACTTAGGAACACGAAAAAATAACATGTCGCTTTTGCGTAGGAATTTCGCTCCAGATCAAGAAAGGAAAATCGACCTTAGCGAGTTGAAGATTCCGATCTGTCGGAGCTAAGGGAGAATTTTCTGACGAAGAGATGGGGCAAAAGCCTGTCCTGAGCGAAGTCGAAGGAACTAAGCGTAGCGGCATAAGTTATTATTTGAGTGCTCCTTAATATTCACAAAAAAGCAATGCTCTAAGGGACCCCGCAATTCTACACAGATAGGCAAGACACTCTTTCAACATTTGAAGTAGATTGATGCGCATATCTGGCATAGGTCTTCCCATGAGGGGGCCTAGCAGAATGGTCCCTCAAGTCAATGGGGAGGGTGAACTTATTCAGAGTCGATAATTGACCCCAAACCCAACCAAAGCGAGTATGTCTGGACCCCAAAAGAACAGCCCGGGGGGTAGCCCTAGGGGATTGTTGATCTGGCGCCAAGAGTTGGTAAGCGTAAGCTGCGCCCCCCAATGAGGCCCAAAATGAGCCCCTAATCCCAATCGAGAGCCAAAGTCCCATTGTGGCGTGATGCCCGTAAAGTCCCGATTGAAGTTCTGGCTACTTTGATTGAGGCTGCCAGAAACCACGCTGGTCCTGAGTCCAAGGAACATTTCGCCCAGCCAATATACCCGCTGTTTTTGGCCAAAGTAGCGTTCCCAGCCTGTATGGAGTTGAACGCGAAAGCTGCCATTAAACTCTTCTAATTCCCCGGATACACCAGGTGAGCTGCCAGGCGAGAGCAGTCCATTCACCAGCAATGCAGACTGAAAAACGCCCTTTTTGCCACTTTGCCATGCATGATTGGCTCGTAGGGAGAGTCCACGTGCTGGGTCAAAGATGGCTTTTTGAAATTCCAATTCGACAGAGCGAATGAAAGGCAGTTCCTGGGCGATAGAGGGGGCAGTTCCTAGGTAAAGCAGCAGCCCAAGGATGGTAAGGATCTTTTTCATTGATTGGAGAGCATTAGAGCTTAGCGTCCAAAGTAATACAGCAATCCCTCGCGGAAACCCACTTCGGCATTGGCGGTGTGGCCTTTGGGATAGCGTTCAAACTGATAAGTGAGTCCGGGAAAGGCATATTCTTCGATTCGGTCTTCGAACTCGTCAAAGAAGGTGTTCCACACCACCGATTCTAGGCTGCCCATGGTGGTATGCAAATCTACCGGTAGAGAAACTCCTGCAGCCTTGGCAGAGTCTAGGCGACTCATCAGGTCTCCATCATCCCACCACAGGGCCGGCGAACCCGCCTCAATGTTCTCAAACAGGGTGCTATCAGTGAAAGTGAGCATCTCCCAGATACCAAAATAGCCTCCCAAAGAATGCCCCATCAAAGTGCGCTGGGTTGCATTGGTGCTGTACGCTTCTTCCACGGCGGGGATCACATCCTCGGCAATAAAACGCCGAAACGCATCAGCAGCTCCCCCTACCTCATCGTCATCGTTATTTTTCGTTGCGGTGAGGTCATCGATGCGCAGGGTAGCAATCACACCATAATCGGAAAGGTTGTTAGACCTCAAGTCAGCAAAAGCAATGCTGACCAAGATGATGTCATCAATTTTTCCCGCTTCCATTAGTTGCTGGGCATCTCCGGCGACGTTGAGGTAATGCCAATGCCCATCGAGCAGGTACACCGAAGGATAGGTCCGGTCAGGATCATAATTAGGCGGGAGTAAGATGCTGATTTCATAGGTCTGGCCGGTATCAGATGAGCTGATTCGGAGGGACTCTTCGCTGGCTTGTCGGAGGGTCCAGGTTTCACAGCTGGACAAAAAAACCAACAGGAGTCCTAAGAGGGCGATTTTTCGCATGAGCACTAGCTTCGTTTGGTCCTTAAAGA
>CAZFPQ010000298.1:0-8105 GCA_964521065.1 uncultured Bacteroidia bacterium
CAGATGGAAGAACGGCTACGGGCTACGGGCTACGGGCTACGGGCTACGGGCTACGAAATGAAGCAAACTCTTAACTCTTTCACTCTTTAACTTTTTTAACTCTTTAACTTTATCAACTCCTTCACTCCCCTTACCCCATGATAGGCATCCTGAAAACCTATTTTCGCAGCCCAGTCTACCAAGCACTCATGGGGGGGGCCATGGCCGTTACTTATTGGGTGACACTTCCTGAGCAATCAATGTACCAGCGGGAATGGGTGATATTTTTGATCCTGCTTGCTCCCTTAGCCTGGTTCCCCCTGGCTAGCGCCATGGCTGGAAGAAGGCTTAGCCCCATTTGGCATTTCCTCATTTCCATGGGCTGTTTGACCTCATTTTCACTAACCCCTGGTTGGCTGGCTGCCATGCTCGTCCTCCCTTGGCTCATTTACTTGCTACGAGAAATACGGGTTTTGGCACCTCTTCTGACCACTCGCAAAGCTCAGCTCTGGCTAGGCCAAGACCTGTTGATGGTGGCAGCCTACAGTTTTGGAGTGGTCGCGGCAGGTTGGGCCTTGGCCGACCGTATAGGTTATCAAATACTTGGCTTCCCCTCTTTGATGGGACTTTTAACGGTGGCTCATTTTCATTACGCAGGATTGCTGCTCACCCTCATTGCTAGTTGGATCTATCCTCATTTCAACCGCAGAATTAGAAAAGGAATGATGTGGCTTTTGTTGAGTGGAATTCCAGCCACCGCCATTGGCATTACCGTCACTCATTTAGGAGGCCCTCGCTGGTTAGAATCTTTGTCTGCGACCCTAATGGTGGCGGCAGGATACTACTTGGCTTGGCTTAAAGCCCGCCTATCAAGGCGCAAGACCTTTTCACAAGCTACTAGATATTGCTTTGGCTTAGGAACCTTGTTGTTGAGCATCGGCATGACTCTGGCCCTACTGTACGGTTGGAATTATTGGCTACAAATTTCCTGGTTGAGCATTCCTTGGATGTACGCCCTACACGGAAGCCTGAATACCCTTACGCTTGGGGTAATTTGGGTGCCTGGATGGTGGGTATTTCATCGACAGGGTCTAGGCTATGCAAAGTAAGTTCTTCTTCCTTGCCTCTTAGTTTGATCTTGGTGATGTACTCTGAGGTATACTCCTTTTTCAGATCTAAGCGATCTAGCAAGGTATGAGACATCAATAGACGCCGGTTATAGTGGTTGCACTCAGCCTGGATTCTAGAGGCTGTGTTGACAGTATCACCATGGAAAACGATGTCGCGTTTATAGTCCCCTATTTCACCCACAATGACTTTCCCCACGTGATACCCGGCCTTGAATATGGGTTCGTAGCCATACTTTTTGATATAGCGTTCTCGTCGTTTGGCCATTCGGTTCCAAATACCAAAAAAACAGCGGATGCAGTTGTTGCGATGAATCCCTGATTTAATCTTCCAAGATATGACTACCTCATCGCCTACATATTGGTATATTTCTCCATGGGTATTGTGTACCGGTTTGGCGATGTCATAGAAGAAATCGTTTAGGAAATAGTGCCACTGCAGGTGACCCAGTCGCTCAGCGATGGTAGTGGAAGAACGAAGGTCCATGAACATGAAAATCCGTTCTTCTTCCTTAGGCTGATGGTAGCGTCCAAGTAGGTAGTTGATCAATACATTGGGCCCCAACAAACGCGAGATCAAAGTCATGAACTGAAGCGCCAGCAGGAGCAAAAAAATGTAGACTACCAAGAAGAGGAAGTTTCCCTGGGTAATCCACCCCTGCAACAAAGACGAATCTAACAGGTCCAAGAGGCTGCTTTGGGTAGCTATGGCCGTATTGAGTCCTAAAAACAAGGTCAAAGTCGCACTAATGAGAATCAGGTAGGCCAGGGTACGTACCAAGAGAACCACCGGAAAAGCTTGGCGGCGAAGGCGGGTATAAAAAAGCCAGCGATCAAGCCAGGCTGTACCGATACCAATGGTAAACCCAATAGCTGAACAGACTAAGATTATTTGGATCTGCCACCCAAGGTCCATTAGGGCGTATCCAGCTCCCAGAAGCAGGCCTGATAGCCCCCTTTCTAGGGCCCTTTGGTTAGAGTAGCGTTGCATAGGTTTTAATCGAGGGCCTAAATTAAATAAACTTAGTGGTTTTTGAGAGGTTGTGATAAGGAGAGCTTGAGATCGTGAGAGCTAAGGGGCTAAGGCTCCCGTCTTTTGCAGAATTATTTTTCCAGCTTTCTAGCTCATGCATCCTCTTTTCCGTATACCCAAAGAAGTTTTTCTCCCAAAATAATCACGCACATGTCAGAGGGCCAATCCCACATCCCTAAGTCTAAGATTCAACGGGCCAGCAAATTTTTAGGTACCGGGCTCAAGGTAGGTGGCAACTACGTGAAACACTACTCTAAGCGACTAGTCAACAAAGATGTTGACCGCAGTGAGCTAGATGAAAAAAATGCCCAAGACATCTACCATGTCCTAAGCGAGCTGAAAGGCAGTGCCCTCAAGGCTGCCCAGATGTTGAGCATGGACCGGGGAGTCATGCCCGCTGCCTACGCCCAGCAATTTGCCCAAGCTCAGTATCAGGCTCCGCCTCTCTCTGGGCCATTGATCGTCAAGACCTTTCGCAATCACTTCGGCCAAAGCCCTCACCAGTTGTTCGATGAGTTCGACATGCAATCTACCCACGCCGCCTCTATGGGGCAGGTTCATACCGCGTACAAGGATGGGATAAAACTGGCCGTCAAAATCCAATATCCGGGAGTGGGTGACAGCGTGGTTTCAGATCTTAACCTGGTTCGCCCCATGGCAAGACGCATCATGGGCTGGAAAGACAAAGACATCGACGTGTATTTTGAGGAGGTAAAAGAGAGGCTGGTAGAAGAAACCGACTATGCACTAGAACTCAAGCGTGGCAGCGAAATATCCGCTCAATGCGACAACATTCCTCATCTGGTATTTCCTCGCTATCTACCTGAACTTTCGGCAGATCGGGTGATCACCATGACCTGGGAAGAAGGTAAACATTTAGATGAGTTTTTGGCTACTGCCCCTAGCCAGGCCGTGCGTAACCAGATTGGACAAGCTTTGTGGAACTTCTATAATTTTCAGTTGCATACCCTCCGGGTAATGCATGCCGATGCCCACCCAGGTAATTTCCTATTTCGCCCCGATGGAACTGTCGTGGTACTAGACTTTGGCTGTGTGAAAGAGATTCCTGAAGCCTTTTACCAAAACTACATTTCTCTGCTATCTCCAAGCATCATGGAGGATGATGCAAAACTGAAAGCTGGCCTAACTGCTGCCCGCATCATCTTTGCAGATGACTCGGAAGAAGACATTAAAACTTACACGGGAATTGCCAAAGAGGCCCTCAGTATGGTCCTTCGCCCTTTCCATCAAGGAGAGTTTGACTTTGGAGATGAATCTTATTTTGATGAGATCTATGCCTACGCCGATCGCATGGGCCGGAATCCAGCTCTTCGCCAATCCGCTGTCCCCAGAGGAGACAAGGATGGGATCTACATGAATAGGACCTATTTTGGGCTATTTTCGATCCTCAATAAGCTCGAGGCCAAGATCGAAACTCGCCATTATATGCCGGAATGGTAAGGAGTTTCACAGATGTAACATCTGTCAATCAGATGAAGGCTTAAATATCCCCTAAACTTTTCTTAGGCTTATTTTCCTCCTCTTTGATCTCATCCAACAGCTCTTGTTCTAAGGGATCGACCTCTTCATCGTCCACCAGTAAGCCCATTTCTTTCTTCATTTCATCTATTAACTGGGTGGAAGAAAACTTTTCCGCCTCCGCCTTCTGGGCCAAATCATTTAACTCTTGATTAGAAGCTAAAGCTTCGTCAAGCGCGAGGTCCATTTTTGCCTCAGTCAGGGCTGATTCTTGGTTCAATTTTTCAATCCAATCATCAGAGTCATCGTGAAGAGCAGAGGTAATGTTCTGAATCGCGGAATTGAGCTTACTTGAAGATCTGAGCCGTTTGGCTTGTTCCAGAATTTCCCGTCGTTTGAGGATGTCCTTTTTATAGGCTTCCTTCATTTGTTCTTTGAGCTGCTTTCTTCTTTCTTCGCCAGTCATATCAACAAAGGTTAGGTAGAAAGATGATACAAAAATCCCCGTCTGACTATCTAGGGGCCAAACGGGGAGGGATTAAGCTTACTCTTTTTCTTTTTTCGGAGCGTCGATATCCAAGTCGTCAAAAGAGGGTTCTTCGAGATCGAGTCCCATCTCTTGCTTGAATTGCTTCACCAATTCTGCAGCACGGATGTTCTCAGCTTCCTCCTCGATGGCGAAGGTTTCGGTGTCTACGCTATCGAGAGCCATTTCCATACGGGCTTCATTCTTGGCCGTTTCTTCATTGATGCGGGTCAACATCTCGTCGTGGGTTGCATCAATGCCGCCGACCTCAAATTGCTCCATGGTATCGGCAATTTTGGATTGCCACTTGGCCCGGTCATGGGCGCGCAGGGCGTCCTTTGCTTCCTGAATCTTGCGCTCACGCTGCTTCATGAAGACCTTTTTCACTTCCAGAGCTTTTCCATAAGCAGACTTCGCCGTATCAAACTGCTCTTTGGTCTGCATCATGTGACGCTTGGTATCTTCTAGGCGCAGCGCGTAGTTCTGAGCGATGTCGTCACGACCAGCTTGTATGGCCGCCTTCATTTTGGAGACCATGGTCTTGTACTCGCTCTTGTATTTATTCATCTCCTTTTCGAGGAGCATCACGTTGGCCTTAACGGTAGCGATGTTTTCATTCATCTGAGGGATCTGATCATTCAGTTCCCGGATGTTTTGCTCTAAAATCAATCGGGGATCTTCAATAGAGCTGATCAGGCCACCAAATAGCGAACGGATAGCACGGATAAATCGCTTCCACATAGGGTTTAAATAATTTCTGACGAATCAATTAGGTGTGGTACAATAAGGTACGCAAACGCCAGGGCTTAGTTGGTGCCGATGGGTTTTCCATACTTTCCATACTGGCGAATGAACTCTTCCAATTTAAGAACTTCTTCTTTATTTCCTACAAAGAGGGGGGTTCTTTGGTGAAGGTTGTCAGGTTGGATGTCTAAAATTCGGCGATGTCCATCTGAGGCAGCTCCACCGGCTTGTTCAGCAATGAAAGCCATTACATTGGCCTCAAAGGTAAGACGGAGTTTTCCGCTGGGTGCATCCGTGGTTCCTGGATACATAAAAATACCCCCTTTCAGCAAGTTTCGGTGAAAATCTGCTACCAAAGAACCAATGTAACGCAATTTGTAAGGCTTAGGCGTATCACGCTTGATGTGGCGCAAGTACTGCTTGGTTCCTTCGAAGAAATTGCGGTACAATCCCTCATTGACTGAGTAGACGTTACAAGAGCTTGGAAATCGTATGTTTGGATGAGAAAGTAGAAATTCTCCAATGCTGGGATCTAGGGTGAAGCCATTGACGCCATGCCCAGTGGTATACACCAGCATAGTACTAGATCCATAGAGGACGTAGCCAGCCGCCACTTGCTCCGCACCTTGCTGAAGTAGATCTTCCTTGGTAGGAGGTCCATCTACCTGCTTACGGCGATAGACACAGAAAATGGTCCCAATGGAGACATTGACATCGATGTTAGAGCTCCCGTCCAGCGGGTCCATCAGGACTACGTATTTCCCCGTAGAGCCTTCCTTGATGATGAAATCATCATTTTCTTCAGAGCCCACCGCACAGACCATACGCCCCTTAAACAAGGCATCTATCATTTGCTCATTGGCAAACACGTCGAGTTTTTGTTGCTCTTCGCCTTGTACGTTGACGTTGCCCTCTAGCCCAAGAATGTCCACCAGCCCCGCCTTGTTGACCTCCCGGTTGATGATGCGCGAGGCCAGTACCACATCACGGATGATTTTGGAGAGCTGTCCCGTCGCATAAGGGAAGTTCTGCTCCTTTTTGATGATGAACTGTTCAAGGGTAATGACTTGATCTTCGCTTTCTTTGTAATTCATGAAAAGCTGGAATTAGTAAATGTGTGTGTGAAAAAAATTATTGAATGCATGCACAAATAACTGCCGAATCGGCAGAAAGTGGGAGGGGCAAAGGCGAAAACGATTGCATAAATATAGGCAAAAGTGGATAAATCGAAGGGGAAGACTTTTTTGATTTTTTTTTGAATCTAGTCTTGACAAATACCCGTAGTAAGCTCTACCTTTGCACTCGCAATCAAAATTAGGATTGCTATTGAACTGGTAGCTCAGTTGGTAGAGCATCTCACTTTTAATGAGAGGGTCCAGGGTTCGAGCCCCTGCCGGTTCACAAGAAAGATCAACGAGCAGATTTCAGGTTTCAGGCCTATCCTGTTATTTGGGATCTGCTTTTTTTGTCTCAGAGCTTCCAATAGCTCAACATGTAATCCCTAATGCCCAGGTGGTGAAATTGGTAGACACGCCATCTTGAGGGGGTGGTGGCCGCAAGGCCGTGCTGGTTCGAGTCCAGTCCTGGGCACTTATCGCCCCATACATGCAGTATGGGGCGATTTTGTTGAAAGTGTGCCAAAAGTGTGCCAACAAAACGGGATTTTTTGCTTTCGCAAATTCCTCCATCAGCCCCTCTTTATGTCATCTTTCTGCGACAAGAAGTTGGGATCTCTCCAAGGATTTTCGCCTATTTATAGGTGGAAAGCCACGGCGGGATCGACGCCGGCCATCGGGGCTTTCCTCAGTTTTTATCGAAGATCTGGTGAGGAAGTATAGTTTAAAAAAGTCGAAGGAGGGACATGAGTACAGTCCCGCGAGATTGGTGGAAGGTTCCCAGCGATGGTACATCGAGTTCATGATCTGGGATGTGCAAGCGGAAAAGCTGGTCCGCAAGCGAGTCGGCATTGGCAAAGCCAAAACGGAGGCTGAGCGACGGCGTAAAGCCCAGACCAAAGTAGCGCAACTCAATGCCGCCCTAGAGATGGGCATGGTGATCGATCCCTCCCCAGATGAGGAAGAACCTAAGAAAAAGGTAACCATCAAAACGGGAGATGCCCTCCAACAAATGGCGGACATCAAAGCCTCTACCGGAGGCGAGCGTACCCAGCAGGCCTATCGTTCCTTCATGCGGGTGTTTGAGGCTTGGGCCAAGCCTGCCAAAATATGGAATCTTCCTATTGATAAGTTGCAGCGCAAGCATGTCCATGCTTTCTTGGATCATCTCTTATCCGAGCGAGCCGTCGGAAACAAGTCCCACAACAATTACCTCGGCTTCTTCAAAGCCCTGCTTAACGGCCTGGTATCTCGAGAGATCATCACCAAGAGCCCTGCCAAAGGACTCAAACCGCTTAAAACCCGCTCCGAAACGCATACCGTTTACACGCCTGCGCAACAGCAAGTCATGGAAGCCCGGCTTCGCAACCATCACCCTCAGCTCTTCCTCTTCACGCGGTTCATTTACTATGGCTTCCTACGGCCAACCGAACTCCTCCGCCTCAAAGTAGGTCAAATAGACCTCAACAACCGGCTGATCATGATCATGGCCGATCAATCCAAGAATGCCAAGCAGCAGCCCATTTACATCGTCGACCCACTGTATGAAATCCTGCTTGAGGAATCCCTGGACCGATTTCATCCTACGGCTTATCTCTTCTCGAAAGGCTTAGAACCTGGTTCAGTATCTTGGCATCGCAACCGAGTTACGGATTTGCACCGGAAGGCCCTACAAGATACCGGGCTTTACGATGGTAAACTGACGCTTTACAGTTGGAAACACACTGGGGTGTGCAATGCTTACCGAGCTGGAGTGGACATTAAGACCTTGCAAGGCTTGCTGAGGCATCACTCGTTGGATATGACGGCGGTTTACCTCCGGGCGATGGGGCTCAGGGTGGACGAGAATTTGAAGGGGAAGAGGTGGTAATAGCAAATTACAGCTCATGAGTAATTTAGCTTTTGATATGGGTTCAAGGTTAACTTGTCGTATTAAGAATAGTATAGATATACACCCGATCTTCCCCACCTCTATGCAGAGGATTGGTAATATTGTAAAAAAGGTGTCCCAAGGAGTTCTAAGACCTTGTCATGTAGGGGTTTAAGATTCAGGATAAGGGTTTGTCGAGTTGGCTGTATATGCAGCAAGTGTATTCCCTGGA
>CAZFPQ010000299.1:0-8070 GCA_964521065.1 uncultured Bacteroidia bacterium
GTTAAGGAGTTAAGGAGTTAAGGAGTTAAGGAGTTAAGGAGTTAAGGAGTTAAGGAGTTAAGGAGTTAAGGAGTTAAGGAGTTAAGGAGTTAAGGAGTTAAGGAGTTAAGGAGTTAAGGAGTTAAGGAGTTAAGGAGTTAACAAACTAATTACCAACTATTTAACTTCTTAACTTTTTTAACTTTTTAACTTTTTCAGCTCCAAACTACTGGCAAGAACACCGTCATCTCGGCGCGTCCACGGTTGGCCCAGGCAAAATAGGGCAGCAACTGAGTGGGGACCTTCTCAAATGGATTTCCTCCTACTTTCCGATACATCTCCTGGCTTGAGGCATTTCTTCTCCGAAGTAGCTCTACGGATAAAGTGGATATTCCCCCCAGAAAATCGGATCGATGCTGGACGGTCAATTCTGCTTGGGAATCAATTAAAAAATCTAAGATACTGGCTCCCTCTGGAAGGTCGGGAGATTCAAGGCAGTACACCACAGGTCCTCTCTTAACCGCTACCTGGTTTCGGACTTCTTCTATCCGGGGATGGCCTTCCACCAAATGAGCTTGCATGGGTAGGGTCACCAGGACTTCATCCCCTACCTGCCAAGATCTTTGAATGGTGGCAAACTGTCCTGCTGGCCATTCACCGGCTAATGCCTCTCCATTGATGCTAAGTTCAGCTCCTTCAGCCCAATCAGGAATGCGGATCAATAGGTCAAAAGGTGCTTCCCGACATTCCTCTATGGTCAAGGAGATCTGCCCTTCCCATGGATAGTTGGTCTTTTGCCTGAGGCGAAGCGTACTCCCGTCTAGCAACTTGGTGTCGAGAAGGTTGCTTCCAAAGAGATTGACCGAGACCCCGCTTGGGGTCAAACTGTAGGCCCACTGAGAGACCTTGGCAATGGCCCTGACCAGGTTGGGAGGGCAGCAAAAACAATCTAAATAGGGCTCTCTAACGGGAGATTCCGTTGCACTTTCATGGTCCTTGTAGGTGCGGGAGTTATGAATCATCCGCAAGGGGTTAGAATCGAAATAGTCTTTCCCCTCAATGCTAATCCCAGATAGAGCGCTGTTGAACATCACCAATTCCATGATGTCTGCATATTTTGACTCTCCATGGATTTGCAGCAGCTTTTGGCTGAAGAAAGCATTGCAGAGGTTGGCACAGGTTTCATTGTAGGCCGTCATATTTGGCATCATGTAGTCATCAATGAAACCTTCCTCAATCATATCTCGATTAGAAGAAGCCCCATAGTGAGTCTGCCCCACGGCCCCCGTAACATACATTTTCCGTTGGGTGATGCTTTCCCATAAGCGGTCTAATGCGGTGATCAAAGCGGCTTCTCCCGTTTCTGCATAGACATCGGCCGCTCCGGCATAGTAATACAATGCCAGCACGGCATGCCCAACGGGTTCTGTGGCCTCCCGAAGGGGAGTTCTTTCCTGCACCATGTCTCCAATGGGGTATCCTTCTGTGGTAGAATGATGCACCACTGAGTACTTGCCACGGCGATTGATAAAGCGCTCCGCTAGGGCTAGGTATTTTCCATCTTTTGTCACGCGGTAAAGTTCAACCAAGCCCATGATCTGGGTCTGATTGAAGCCAAAGCGACCAAACTGCTTGGTTTCAGGAAAGAAAATGGTGTAAAGTAAGTCCGCATGTTTGATGGCAATGTCTAGGAAGTTGCGTTGGCCAGTAAGTTGATGATGCACGCAGGCGCTGATCAATAGGTGGCCGGTGTTGTACATCTCGTGGTACTTTCGATTCTCATAGCGATCTACTTCTGGACGCAGTTGAATCTGAGTTTGAAGGTAACCATCTTCTTCTTGAGCTTGACCTATTATACCTATGTACCCATCTAAGCGATCCAACAAACCTTGGTCCCCATTTTTGGCATAGACGTAAGTCGCGGCCTCCAACCATTTATAAAAATCGCCATCATGCCAATACATGCCCTGATGCTCTCCCTCCATCAATCCCGCGGCGATCTTGAAATTGTTTAACGCATGGCCAATGTCTCCGCAAAGCAGACCTTCCATGTAGGGCAGCATAGCTTGCTCGCAAGTTTCCCATTTTTCAGCCCAAAACCCCTCAGTCCAAGTACAATTTGTAAGGGATATTGAAGTAAACTTAAGTTTGGAGGCAGTAGTGGTAATGTACATCGAGAATCTCCTTAAATAATTAGGATCGAAAGCTGACCGAAAACAGCAAAACTGGGAGCAAAGAAATTAAATCGGCCATATGGAATCTACCAACATAAGGATTCCTGCGCCAACCTCAATCTCTCTACTCTCCTTATGCAAACCCCTAGGTCTCAAAACAAGGTTAATTTGCGGACTAGGGCTCTCCTAAAATTACCCGTCTGATGCCGGATTTTACCTTTCTGTCGGAAGGCCATCATCATGTCAGTCCCCCCAATATCCACCCACATGCTGCTTCCCAATGCTGTATCAGTTAACCTGGATTAATAATTTTTCAATTTGGCGATAGTTCTCCCCCTTGATCAGTAGGTTGTAAATGCCCTTTGATTGAAATACGTCCTGTTTGATCAAGACCTTCGCACCAGACATGTGGCTGCTGTAAATCTCTCTACCAGCTAAATCGTGGATGACTAGCTTCAAGGGAGTCCCTCCCTCTCTGCCTCTCATTACCTCGATGCCTTCCGTCACGTAATGGATCTTTACCGGCTCCCCTTCCGCTGATTGATTGAGATTGGAAGCCTGAAGAAGCTGAATGGGATAATACTCTTCCTCAAGATTTACCTCTTGGCCTCCCTGAAAAGAAGAATAAAATGAAGGCTTCAGGATATACTGGTGGCCAGCGGGCAAATTAGCACTGGGCATTAAGCCCGCTAAGGAGAACTGGAAAGTAGCCAGGCCAGACTCTTTTCCTATCGCAGAGGGATCATTCAGCTCTATTTCCTGAACGACTGATCCGTCGGGGCGTACTTCTTGCAGCTTACAGGAAATCCCACTCCATGCACTGTCCTCAACCTCAGCCCCACTGCCAGCAAAGTAGCGGACCTTGAATTCCAGGTCATCATTGAGGGGGAAAGAGGCACCATGGTACTGCTCCCGGTCCGCATAAATCTGGGGGGGAGTCTCCCAAACCCTTACATAATCGCAAAACATTTCTGTCGGAAAACCGGGCTCAGGGACAGAATCTGGAAAGGGCATTACCGTTCTTACTCCTCGGATATACCGCTCATACGGAGTCCTCAATCCCATGGAAACCGTCAAGTGCATGGGGAGATGCCAATAGTAATTTTTCTTAGCCCCTCTTTGAACGCCATCTACGTACCAGAATATAGAATCCAAGCGATTCCAAACCCCATAGGTGTGGTATTCATCCCGCGGATCCCAAGGAGCTAACCAAGTATTGTGAGTCAGATCCCGATCCCCCTGTCCGGGTCGCTTCCAGGTCAGGGTTCCATCTTCGATGATCCTTGCGTGCAAGTTCATCTCTAAGCGCTGGGTATCATAGGGAACTTGAAAAATTTCGATCACATCAATTTCACTATACTGAACTCCTCCCTCCTCGGTAGGCACCGGTTGTCCTACGCTATACATCCAGAAGGCAGGGCAGGTTCCCTGGCCCTTTGCACTGGCTTTGATGCGTGTTTCAAAATATCCATAGGTAGTCGTCTCTCGGTTCCGCAAGATTCCAGAGGTGAAATAAAAGGTCCGGTTGCTTCGTATGTGCTGATCATGCACCATCCTTAATGTCAGTGCGCTATCTGTCAGGTAGGCATTGCTGGGCTCCCAAGACCAAGTTCCCCAGTCCCGAACGTCTCGGTCCCATTTTACTAAGTCCAGTTCATTTGCATTGAACTCATCGGAAAAATCATCGTTGATGGCCCAAGAAACCGCGGGATGAGAAGCAGGTGACTGGCAAACTCCATACGAACCAAATGCCAGGATGATAGAAAGCAGTATTGTTATCCTTTTCATGATTATTTTTTACCCAAAAGTCAATCTGAATGACAGAAATACAGGAAATGGAAAACAGGTAGCAGCTAAGGAATATGGATGATTACTTGGCCCATATTCTCTACCCAAGAGATACCTGTTTTCCCTCTCCCAAAACCTACATACCTAAGGAACACTCAAAAAATAGGTTATACCTCTTGCTTGGCCTTTTGCCCCATCTCTTCGTCACGGGCTCAGCAGTGAGGGCCTTAATCCCTCTGATTCGCACCTTAGCTACGACAGGTCGGAATCTTCTCCTCGCTAAGGTTGATTTTCCTTCCTTGATCTGGAACAAAACTCCTACGCAAAAGCGACATGTTATTTTTTCCGTGTTCTTAACTAGGTTTAGTCTCTTACCATTAACACCTTTTCTGTTCGGTGTAAGTCTCCAGCGGAAACCGAAACCACATAGACTCCATTGCTGGGAAATTGATGCTTTTCAATTAGGGTTACAGGTTGCGAACTTACCTGGTTAACAACCACACGGCCATCAACTCCATATACCACTATTTTGGCATCTACATAATGGTCCTCTACGTTTACAGAGATTCCGTCTGTTAGCTTGAGGATCTGGATCTTTTCCCGAGCAGTCTGATCATTGATATTGGTGGCAGTAGTTCCTTCAACGACCAGGGTCCAGGCGTCGCTCATGTAAGACGATTGCCCTGTTCCCCAAACCCAAATTTTGAAGGTGCCTGTTTCAGGAGCAGTAAAGTCGATGGCCATGTCTTCCCAATCATTTGAGAACATCTCAGAGTTTTGGACCAATCCTGAAGGACCACGAACCCCAATCCAAACCCTCTCATCGCTGGCGGCAGCTAGAATCTTGGCTTTACAACGCAGTTCGTAATTGACCCCATCGGTAAGCTCTACATTTTGGGCGGCATTGCCCATAGCTGCGTAGCTTCCCTCAGCAGAAGTATCCTGCACGATGGTCACGGTGTTCCCATTATCCCCAAACCAAGGATCCAAGTTGCCCGTTTCGAATCCGGCATTGGTCAGCAAATTTTGCCCCATCAAAGAGGACCATCCCAACAAGCATAGTCCAATCAATGCGACAGGTAGAAAGTGGTAGAACTTTTTCATAATGAATCGTTTGTAACCCTCAATCAGAGACTGGGAGTGCCATGATTGAGAAGTAGAATGAATGATAAATAGTGTCTATAGGAACAATAATAGCGCTCTTGCTGGAAGGGTGATTTCAATATCTTACCCTATGAATGCACTATTTTATCCCTATAAGTCTCATCCAAGATTCATCAAATAGAAACCAAGCTGACGCCTTTCAAATCCCCTAGGGATTCCTTTCCTCGGGGAAAAAGTCAGCCTGATTTCGGTAGGTATCCATGCGTTCGATGTCTACATTTTCAAACTTCCTTTTCAGTAGCCAGCGGGGACGTTCCAAGGTACTTTCCCACTCAAAAATCATTTTATACATTTCTCGCACTCGACCCGGAAACTGGTCTGCCACATTCTGCAGTTCGCGGGGGTCCTTTTCGATGTTGTACAGTTCTGCGGGGCGGTCAGGGAAGCGCATCAGTTTCCAGTCCCCATCGCGAACCACAGCCCTTGCCTGTTTTTTCCAAAAAAGGCGTTCATGGGGAGATCCTGAATTTTCACCAATTAGATAGGGTAAGAGATTGACCCCATCTAAATCAGCTTCGTCCCCTAGTGGTTCATCGGCAGCGGCACAAAAGGTCGGTAACAAATCAAGGGTACTGACAGGAGAATTATACACCGCATTGGCGGGCAGCACTTTGGGCCAACGTGCCAAGAAGGGGACACGGATCCCTCCTTCCAGATGATTGGATTTGGTGCCGCTCAAAGGGTAATTGCTGGATGCATTTTTATCAGTAGGGCCACCATTGTCATTGGTAAAAATCACCAAAGTATTCTCTGCCAGCCCCAACTCATCAAGCTTGTCCAATACCTTTCCACAGGCCCGATCTAAGGCCAGGGTCATGGCAGCCACCACTTTTCGATTCCCTTCTAATTGAGGGAACTGGGCCAGGTCTTCAGGACGAGCCTCCATAGGCGTATGGACCGCATTGAAGGCCAAAAAGGCGAAAAAAGGTTGGTTTTGATGCTGCTCAATGAAACGAACCGTTTCTTCAGCCAATTGATCCGTCAGGTAATTCGTGGGTTCTTCAAACTCTCCCAAGCCGCGTTCCATCTTATCCATGGCCAATCGGGGAGGCGTGTCGTATTCAAAGTAGCTGCGAGCACCTCCCCTAAACCCATAAAACTCATGAAAACCTCGATTGAGAGGATGAAATCGGTCTGCTCCACCTAAGTGCCACTTTCCAAAATAACCGGTATGATAACCCCGAGCTTGGAGGTAATCCCCCATGGTTACTTCCTCAACTGGCAGGCCCATTTCATCTCCATCTACAGCAGACACCTCACTCATATAACCAGGTACATTGTTTTCTTCATAACCAAAACGCTGCTGATACTTGCCTGTCATCAGGCCTGCCCGAGAAGGGCCGCAGGTAGGATCTGAGACATAGCCTTGACGAAACCTGATGCCTTGGTCAGCTAGGCGGTCTAAGTTTGGGGTATGCATGGTTTTGCTGCCATGAAAACCAAAATCAGCATAGCCCGCATCATCTGAGAAAATTAGGATGATGTTTGGTTTTTCCGCTTGCATGTCGAATGCCTCCTCCATGCAACATTCTGTAGCCTGTCGCCGAATCTGTGGGCCTTCAAAGGAGCTTGTTGTCCCCCCTAGGGAAATCACCTGGGCCCAAAATATGCCAACAAAGGCGAATACATTTCTCATAATGTCTGATATAAAAATCCTCTACTAGCTTCGAACCTTGTGGTATTCTATTTTTAAAAGCTTGATGAACTGCCTAGCTAGAGGAATTCATTGATGGATAAAACATGAGCATAAAAAAGGATGAGAGTCATGCTGGAGATAAGATTTCATTTTATCAATCAAACGGCAACTTATCCTAGGCTTAGGCTAAGAGGTTGCTTGGATGTTGAGTTTACGGCCTAACCCCAAACAGCCTCTAAGCTATCGTATCATTCCCCGTTTCTCTTTATCTCCCACTTTTCTCAAGCAAAAGAAAGCACATCAGGGTTGAGGCCGATGCACTTTCAAACTAACTACTACTACTCTACTACTAATAACCGAAGTTCTGCTCCAGGGCAGGGGCCTTCTCAATCTCAGTGATGGGAATGGGAAGGTAATAATGCTTCTCAAAGAAAGGACGGGTAACCACGGTATATTCCTCAAACTCTAGGCTACCGTCTAACTTTTTGGTCCACCTCAATCCTTGAATATCAAAGCCTAGGTGATCTACTTCCATCCACCGCCTTTCATCAAAGAAGTTGTGTCCCTCAAAGCAGAGTTCAACTCTTCTCTCACGCTTGATCGCTTCCAAGAGGGCGGCCCCGGTCTCGTTTATTTCTGGCTGCAAGGCACGGGTAGAAACCTTATTCAGAAACTTGGTAGCTTCAGCCTCGTTGCCGAGGTGGTACTGAGCTTCTGCATAATTGAGATAGATCTCAGCCAAACGATACAAGATGTAGGGTCGGCGAGGAGAAATCCCTCCATTCACGTCCACGGTTTCATCTTGAAACTTCCTGATGTTGTACCCAGTCTTAGAAGAATGAAGAGGGTTGCCTAACCCCTCTGGAGAATCTAGTCCATGGGGATGGGTGTCAGCATCTTCTGAGAGGAAGTATTCGATAGGACGTCCCCGAAAGATGGCCCCGTTGTAAATCAGGTCAGCGTAATACCGCATTTCTCGGCCTTCACTAGGGGAAAGAGGATCAAAGTTTGGGCCACTGGTGCTGGTTCCGTCCGCCATGTTAAACTGCAAGGTAAAGTTGTAGCTGGGAGAAGAAAGTCCCCAACCATCAAACCCATTGGAGGCTTGCGTCTTATCGGGTAAAGAATTCGCATCGGTGCCAAAGTCATAAAACTCAGGGCCAAAAGGACGAGCAAACAAGATATCTTCGTTGGGAGATAAAAAGAGCTCCTGATACTCTTCAGCATTCGAAACGGCAATCAAGTCTCGTTCTCCTACCAAGTCAATCACCTGCTTAGCCGCGTCGGCGGCATCTTGCCACTTGCTGGCTTTGTTATAGTCGTATAAGG
>CAZFPQ010000300.1:0-8063 GCA_964521065.1 uncultured Bacteroidia bacterium
GCTACGGTGCCATTGAAGAGCAGCCCCAAAATCAGAGAACAAATGAGAAGAAGATCTTTCATATGGCAATATAGGTTTTGAGTTTATGGGTCTGACTTGGCAAATGACTTGAGAAGGCAGATGAAAGAAGAAAGGATGTGCTTATTGGAAGCTATATCTACGGCAAAGACAGACCGGAAAAAGAGCATATTTTTTTGGCCCTAAAGCTACATTCCCGATTTTTGTGGACATGAGTACCCAAGCAACCCGTGACTTACTAAACCAAGGACGCAAAGCCTTTGAAGATCGAGATTTTCAGGAAGCCTTTCGCCTCTTCAGTTTGGCCATCTATGACCTGGAAGAGAAGGACGAAGAAAGTATACAATTATCTGAGCAAGAAAGAACAGAGGCATACATCCTGCGGGGTACAGCGCTTTGGCGCGAAGATGAACCTAAGACCTTCCAAGACCCTGATATCTTTCATCAAGTGCTCAATGACCTAGAGCAGGCGCTAGACGTCCAGCCGAGAAATGCAGCCTTACTGAACCTTAGAGGGCGCTTCTATCTTAATGCAGCATTTGATGATTTCCGGCATGAGGCCAAGGAGGATTTCAAAGCGGCCCTAGAAGTACTGCCCGACGACCCAGAAAGTTTGCGCAACATGGGAGAGGCCCTTTCCAAGCTTGAAGAATATAGTTTGGCAGCAGACTATTTAACCAAGGCCATAGATGCCGGGGACGCGGGTCCAGAGTTATGGCTGATGCGTGGGGTTGCCTTCTTCAAGAAGATCCCGCCAGAATTTCAGGCTGCAGCTGCGGACTTTGGTCAAGCAGAACTGTTGGCACCAGAAGTCGAAGAGACCTACGTCTGGAGGGCCCAGTGTTTCCAAGAAATGCAAGAGCTTGAGCTAGCTATTCAAGAGTATGATAAATTGATTTCCTTTGCTCCCAAGGCCGCTTATTTTGTTGATCGAGGCGTAGTGAAACTTGAAATGAGCATGGATGAGGCCTTGGCAGATTTTGAAGAAGCGTTGGAGCTAGAGGCACACCCCTTGGCCTTAAATAACCGTGCGGCCATCTTAAGGCTAAAAGGCGACCTACAAGCTGCGGAAAATGATGCCCGAGAAGCCTTGAGAATCAGCCCAGATTTTGCCGTAGCGCATGCCACCCTTGCGGAAGTGTATGCTGACCAAGGGAATTTGCCAGGCTTAAAGGAGCAGTTGTCGCTTGCCATTGAAAGTTATTATGATGATGTCATGGAAGTCTTGACCGAGCCCGCATTTGAGCCTTACCTGCAAGAGGATTGGATGCAGGCCTTGCTTCAAAAGGCGTGATAAGAGGTAAGGAATAAGGTCGAAAATATCCTATTTACTCACACCTCCTACAGCTTTACCCCTATAAAAAATCGAGCTTGTACCCAAAGGGCACAAGCTCGATCCATGTGTATACTTAGAAAAGCCTAGGCAACAGGCTCTTTCATGTATTGACCAAAAATACGCTTGAAGTCGTCAACCAAATCTAGCTTTTCCCAACCGAAGAAGGTTAACTTTTCATTGACAGTCTCAGTGCGGCGAGTTTCCTCATTTCCTTCCTGGGTAATGCTCACTCGCTTGATTTCTACTTCACGCTCAAAGCTGGCTCGGCCCATGTGTCCGTAGGCCGCGGTTTCTCCATAGATAGGATTGCGTAGCCCTAGACGTTCTTCGATGGCACGGGGCGTACAACTCACGTTTTCTTTGATAAGTTGAGCGATTTCTGCATCGGAAAGGTTTACGTTGCTAACGCCGTAAGTATCGACAAAAATGGAAACGGGCTCAGCCACTCCAATGGCGTAGGCCAATTGAACCAGAGCCTCTTCCGCAATCCCTGCCGCGACTAGGTTTTTGGCTAGGTGGCGTGCTGCATAAGCGGCAGAACGGTCCACCTTAGAAGGGTCTTTTCCAGAGAAAGCACCTCCACCGTGAGCTCCTTTGCCACCGTAGGTATCAACGATGATTTTACGTCCGGTCAATCCCGCATCTCCATGAGGACCTCCAATCACAAACTTCCCAGTAGGATTAATGTGGTAAATGGTATCCTGGAGTAATTCTGGCTTGATTACCCGAGGGATGAGGATGCTGACAATGTCGTCATGAATTTGCTGCAGCATCTGGCGATCTGCCAGGTCTTGTGCTTCAGGGCTGTCATTTTCAGGCTGGATGAACTCATCGTGTTGAGTCGAAACTACGATGGTGTGAACCCGTACGGGTTTATTGTCATCTCCATATTCGATGGTTACCTGCGCTTTTGCATCTGGGCGCAAGTAAGGCATCAGATTTGATTCGTTTTTACGAATGTTGGCAAGTTCTCTTACCAGTCCATGCGAAAAGGCCAAGGCCATTGGCATGAGCTCTTCGGTTTCCGTGCAAGCGTAGCCAAACATCATGCCTTGGTCACCAGCACCTTGAGCTTCTTCTACATCACGGTCAACTCCTCGAGCAATGTCAGGAGATTGTTCATGGAGGGCAGACAAAATAGAACAAGAAGAAGCACTGAACATATACTCGTCTGAGTTGTATCCAATCTTGTCAATGGTGTCACGCACGATTTGCTGCAGGTCAACTACTGCTTTGGTCGTAATTTCGCCAGCGAGAACTACCTGTCCAGTGGTTACCAGTGTTTCGCAAGCCACACGAGACTGAGGATCCTGCGCCAACATGGCGTCTAACACTGCATCAGAGATTTGGTCAGAGATCTTATCAGGATGCCCTTCGGAAACAGACTCAGAGGTGAATAAGTATGGCATGTCGCAAAAAAATAGTTTAAGTCAGGAATAAAGTATACAAGTCGATTTTTCGACCGCCTAAAGTTCTGCTAAAGACCCGCAAAATACAAACTTGCCCCTGACACTGGTCAATCCTAGACGTTTTTATATTAAAGAATTGGGCGTAATTTTGCCCTCCTACTTCATTTTGGGGCCTAATTACATTCCTCCCAGCTATTTTTACCTAATCCATGGCGAGAAAGAAAGAATTGAAAAAAGCAGAATTCAAGCTCCTGGAAAACTGTTTTCACCGAGATCAAGGCATGGCGGGTAAGTGGAAAGAGGTGTTCGGAAACGAATACCCCATAACCTTTGAGTTAGGTTGTGGAAAAGCGGATTTTAGCTATGGCATGGCGGCACGCTTTCCAGAAAGAAATTTTGTCGGGGTGGATCTCAAGATGGACCGAATGTGGTATGCCGCGCAGAACGCTAGAGGTGACAAAGTCTCCAATCTTGCGATGTTGTTTACCCACCTATTGCAAATAGACGAGTGTGTGGCCGAAGGTGAGGCGGACGAACTATGGATTACTTTCCCTGATCCATATCCCAAAAACCGCCAGGCAAAGCATCGGATGGTAAATGCCAACTTCCTAGATAAATATCGAAAGGTTCTGCGCACAGGTGGGAAGGTTCACTACAAGACAGACAACCTCGAATTGTTTCATTACAGCCTAGAGGTCTTCGTGGCTTATCCCGGACTTAGCTTACAAGACTTAAGCTTTGACCTACATGAAGCCGATCGCCTACCGTCCCATGTCAAAATAACTACCCATTACGAAAGACAGTTCATGGAAATGGGAAAAAAGATCAATTACGTTTCTTTTACCTTTGAAGGATAAACTCCTTCCTTAGGCATCCATTGTAAATCAAACTACCATTGAATCAGCAACTAAAAAGCATCGCTAAGTACATAATCGGATTAGGATTGGGGGGATTGTTCCTGTACTTGGCATTTGCTGACGCAGATTGGGATGAAATCCTAGAAGCCGTTAGAAGCATTAACCCTATTTGGATTTTACTGTCTCTGAGCGCGGGTGTATTCAGCCATTTTATCCGGGGAGTCCGCTGGCAGATGCAGTTGAAGGCAAGTGGATATCAACCTAGTTACCCGAATTTGTTTGCGGCGGTGATGGTGGGCTACTTGGTTAACCAAGCTTTGCCTCGGGCCGGAGAAGTAGCACGCTGCACGGCTTTGGTGCGCAGTGACAAGGTGCCACTTAGTACGGGTTTTGGTACGGTGGTTATCGAACGGGTATTCGATTTGCTGATTCTGGTGTCTCTCATAGGCCTCGCTTTCATCCTGGAGTCTGAGGCGATTTTATCTTACCTGGACCAATTCATGAATAGCCGAGGATCTGATGATTCCTCTACCAATTGGTTGCTATGGCTAGGTTTAGGAGGGATATCATGCCTGCTTGTTCTATGGTTTTTTCGAAAAAAACTTCTGCAGATTTCTCTGATCCATAAATTGTACTCCTTTGTCAAGGAACTGATTCAATCAGCCTTGGATATCCGCTTCATGGAGAGGCCATGGTTATTTGTGTTCTATACCTTGGTGATCTGGGTGTGCTATTGGTTAATGACCTACTTGTGCTTTTTTGCCATTGACGAGTTTTGGCAGCTAGATGCTAACCTCATGTACCTCGCCTTGGTCACTACGGTCATGGGTGGAATTGGCATGGCGATTCCTGTACCTGGTGGAACAGGCCCTTATCATGCTGCGGTAATTTTTACATTTGTGGCTCTAGGTGTCTTGGGCACAGAAGAAGCTTCCCGGCAACTGGGACAGAGTTTTGCCATCATCATGCACTCGGCTCAAGTATTGATGATCGTGACCGTCGGCTTACTTGGCTACCTTTACTTGATGTTGCAGAAGCCAACTGATTCCTCGCTTCCTGCACATGAAGAAGCCCCTAGTGAAGTGCTCAGCTAAGCCTTTTCTCCCTAGACCCCACATATTTGCTCCCCAATTCATAGGAATCCCAGAGGTAAGCGCTCGGATCAGGCGGGGCAAAGCAAGTTTTATTCTAGCTCGGATTGTCATATATTCACGAGCTAATATATTCCCTTGTCACGAAGAATCTCTATGGAAATTAGCCAACATAACCTAAGGCATGGCAGAAGATCCCCTCAGTTAGTCCTCAGGTGGGAACAAAGGCAAAATCAATTTTTCCTGTATTGTACCGAGATGATTTTAGAGATCTCGGTGATCGAAGAAAACATCATCCGATTTCGCTATTCTCCAGAAGGATTCTTTGAACAAGATTTTTCATATGCCATTGCGACCGAAGGAGGGATGCCTGAATCGACTGGGTCCTTTGAATGGGTAGAGGTGGGGGATCGGTTTGAGTTGATAACTAGGCAATTGCGGATTACCATCAGTAAGTCGCTACATGTGGCAATCTATGAGGTTGATGGGGCATTGATTTCTGAAGATGAACGAGGGTTTTTTTGGGATGCAGATCACCACCATGGAGGACATGTCGTCCATCATACCCGCAAGATTCAAGAGGGAGAGTGTTTCTTTGGGTTGGGAGATAAACCCAATCGCCTAAACCTAAGAGGTTCAAGATTTGAAACCTGGGGTTCGGATACCTATGGCTTTGAACGAACTACGGATCCCTTGTACAAGAATATTCCTTTCTTCCAAGGCTTGAATCATGGCCGAGCATATGGGATCTTCTTTGATAATAGCTTTCGAACCGTATTTGACTTTGGGCATGAGCGCAGCGACGTTTGCTCGATGTGGTCACATGGGGGAGAAATGAATTATTATTTCATCTATGGACCTGAGTTGAGTCAGGTTGTAGAAGGCTTTCATCATCTTACCGGGAAGCCAGAACTCCCTCCTTTGTGGGCATTGGGCTATCATCAATCTCGATGGAGCTACTATCCCGAGAACAAAGTCAAAGAAATTGCAGCGAAATTCCGGGAGTTGTCCATTCCTTGCGATGCCATCCACATTGACATCGAATACATGGATGGCTATCGCTGTTTCACCTGGAACGCTGAGCGTTTCCCAGATCCCAAGCGATTGGCAGCTGAATTGGCCGCAGATGGCTTCAAAAGCATCGCCATCTTGGATCCTGGGATCAAAATTGATCCTGAGTACAAAATCTACCAAGAAGGCATAGAACAAGGCTATTTCTGCCGTCGGGCCGACGGCCCCCTCATGAAAGGCAACGTATGGCCAGGGGCCTGTCATTTTCCTGATTTCACCAATCCTAAGGTCCGGGATTGGTGGGCTGGTTTGGTAGCAGAATTCATGGCCATGGGCATCCATGGCATTTGGAATGACATGAATGAGCCTGCAGTCTTGGAAGTTGGTACTTTTCCGATGGATACCAGACACGACTATGATGGCCAGCCTTGTAGCCACCGCAAGGCCCATAACGTCTATGGGATGCAAATGGCTCGGGCCTCTTATCACGGCATGAAGCAGGCTGTATATCCCAGACGACCTTTCGCCTTGACTCGTTCAGGATACGCTGGTGTGCAGCGTTACGCAGCTACCTGGACCGGGGACAATGTCTCAAGCTGGGAGCACCTATGGATGGCGAGTTTGCAGTGCCAAAGACTGAGCATTTCGGGACTATCATTCTGTGGGTCTGATGTCGGAGGTTTTATCGGCAACTGCCATGGTGAACTGCTCACCCGTTGGACCCAGCTAGGGGTTTTTCATCCTTTATTTCGAAACCACACCAGCCAAGATCACAGCATCCAGGAACCTTGGGTCTTTGGCGATACCTATACCGATGCCATTCGCAAAGCCATAGAGCTTCGCTATCAGTTGTTGCCATATATCTACACCGTTTTTTGGCGATATGTAGAATATGGAACCCCCATGATCCTCCCTCTTGTCTTCATGGATCAGCATGATCCTCAGACTTATAATCGGATGGATGAGTTTGGGTTTGGCTCAAACCTGCTGATCTGTCCCGTCATGGGCCAGGGGGAAGAAGGAAGGCGTATGTACCTGCCCGAAGGCAAGTGGTATAATTACTGGACGGGAGAGAAGCACGATGGCCGCATGGAGTTTTGGGTAGCTGCTCCGATAGACCAATTCCCTTTGTTTGTTAGGGCAGGGAGTACCATCCCGCATTATCCAGTCATGAATTACGTAGGAGAAAAGGAGATTGAAGCCTTGGATCTACATGTATACTTTGAAAAAGGCCTCAACTCTAGCCAGTTGTATGAAGATGCAGGTGATTATTACGAGTATGAGCAAGGCAATTATATGCTCAGGACTTTTTCCTTAGAAGGTGATGCCACCGAGTCGCGCATCATTCAGCGTAACAAAGGACGGTACAACTCCGAGTATCCCGAATTTCGCTTCATCCTGAAAGGATGGCCCAAAGAAATCCAATCGATCCAAATGGATGGAAAAAAAGTCCGCTTTAAAGAATCTGGTTCTGATGCCATGGGCCTTCGCTATGAAGTATTGGTAGACAAAAGCTTTGAGGAGCTGAAGATCAGCTGCTAGGGAGGCCTAGCTGTGCCTGACTTCAGTTAGGCATTGGCTAAACTAAGCCATAACTTGCACCTCACTTTTGAATGAAATGCCCTATTTCTCTATCCTAAGAGCTGGTTTTTAGGCATTTGATTCCTTTTTCCACTAGAAAATCACATTCGTATGAGCGCCCAAAAAGGCAACAACGTAAAAGTACACTATACCGGACGACTACAAGACGGAACCGTCTTTGATTCTAGCCAAGGCCGTGAACCCCTCGCCTTTCAGCTTGGCGCAGGGCAAATGATTCCTGGATTTGAAGCGGGAGTTCTGGGCATGGAGTTAGGCCAGAAGGCCACCATCGAGATCCCCCCTAAGGAAGCCTACGGGGAGCACGATCCCCAAATGCTGATTCCCTTTAGCCGCACCCAAGTACCCGAAGGCATGAACCCAAAAGTGGGAGACAACCTCCAGGTTCAACGCCCAGATGGAGGCGTGGCCCAGGTAGTGGTCCATTCCATGGATGAAGAGAACATCATCCTGGATGCCAATCACCCTTTGGCGGGCAAAACCTTGATTTTTGACCTAGAGTTGGTTGAGCTAAACGCTTAGGTCACTGCTTGAAATTTCGGGGGCTCACTTGTAAGTGGGCCCCCGATTGCTTTTAGTAGACGGTAGAAATGAGCTAAGTACAATTGGCTGAGAAAAAGAATTCTCTCCTCCTATTTAGTTTATTCTTGAAGCAACTCAAGCCCAATTATTCTAGTTCTCCCGGATGATAGCTCCGCTCGGCCCTCGCCTCCACGTCTTCCCGGTAATAGGCCACCTCTTT
>CAZFPQ010000301.1:0-8062 GCA_964521065.1 uncultured Bacteroidia bacterium
GGAGAAAGTTATTTTTCTCACGCTACTGAACCAGAATTTTAGGGTTTATTCTTTAAGGAAGCCCTTTACTTCACGAAATTCTGTCCCGTTTCTCACTCGGAAAATATAGATGCCGGAAGCTTGTTGGCGGAGGTCAATCTTAGTTGAGCTTCCCTCAAGCTTGTCCCGCAAGATTGTGCGCCCGTTTATATCATAAATGTGTAAATCTTGCCCTGCCAGGGGAACATTTGAATGAAGAATAAACAAGCCATCACTGGGATTAGGCTTGAGAGAAATCTCCCATTTCTCAGACAATTCCTCTCGTAATGGGTTATTATAATACTTGATTCGGTATCGTGCAATCCGGTTTCCAACGGCATCATAGTCATAGATGGGGTTACTCCAAGTGAAGCCAGGTGATGGCGTACCCGGGCCAGGAGATATGATAATGGGGGTTAGCTGGGCAACTAGTCCCATGGGAATCAAGAAAACGAGGAAAATGGCTTTTTTCATGGTCTTACAAAAAAATTGGTTTAACAGAACAGAAGGGTGGTGGTTTCGCATAGCGGTATTTTTGATCTAGAAATCCTTGGAGCAACATCTCCTAAAGGCTTCCCATTCATACAATTCAATGATAGGTGTTTCTGCTGGATTCGATGGACTTTTAACCAGTCTAGCTACCCACAGTTGGTGCTCACTAAGACCAAAGATTAGCCTTAGATCTACTTCATAGAGTTTGAATACCATCTGTATCCCTTTAGACTTAAGCATCTCAAAGGCGTGGTAGGTAAAGCTTTGATATTTGGCCATTTGAAAAACGGCCGTGCCATTGAGGTCACATTGATAGAGAACGCTGTCCCCTTCAAACCAACCGATGGGAAATCCATCGATTATTTTTTTTCTCTTGGCAAAAGACAAGCCTCTTCGAGGGACCTCTGTGCAGTGAGGGATCAAGCGACTTAAAAGTTGTTCTGTGCTTAGTTTTTCCAAGTCGTGATTTTCAGTAAGGTCAAAGAAATAAACTTGGGTAGCATGGAAATCTGTTCCCTCCTTCAACTTTTGCGGGTGCTCCAGCAGCCAATTTGCCAAGATGTTACTGGATACACATGCTGAGTCAACATAATACTGAGTAAGCTGCTTAATTTGCTCCTCATAAGGACCTTGGGCTTGGCCCCACAAAGGCCAAGTCCCAAGGAAAAGCATACTTATGCGAAACAAAATTATCATGGCGTAATGATGAACATATTGACGGCTCTGAGATTGGTACGCACAATAGTTCCTGATGAAGGATCCATCGCAGTAAATAGCAACCTGACCGTTGATCTACCTGAATATTTAGTGACCGTTCGCTGTACAGCTGAGTTTAAGACAATGCTATGTCCATTTGCTCCTCCATTAGCATCAACCAATCTTTGGCTCAGAACTATTCGGTCACCATTTTGCATTCTTGCCGCTACCTGCTGGGGATTCACCCCTCCCCCAGCATTCACAGCATTGACATTACGTCCTGTTTCGGCGGCATATCTATTCCATAGGTTTTGGTCGGGTATTCCGGCAACATTTGGATCTCCACCGAACCAATTTCTAGCATCGACTTGGGTCACGTTGCCACCAAGAGATTGGTCAACCCCTTCTACGCAGGCAGGGCCACAGTTATACTCTCCTGCCTGTTGAACGGTAGGGATATTTTGATTGACTAAGACTACGTCATTAACTAGGGCTCCATCCCAAAATCTCCGGCCTTCTTGAACCGCCTGTATGCCAGATGCAGTGCCTGCAATGACACCTCCCATTAAGCCACTTACTAGCCCCTCTTTTAATCCATCTACCAGGGCTTCTCCCGGTAGGGTCGCGTCATTTCCATTTAGATAATACGAATTGCCGAAGCCTGTGATAAGCCCACTGGTAAACCCGCCAGTAAATCCAGCGGTGAAGCCATAGATAAATCCAGCTCCTGGCATAGCTGACATCACCAAACCACCGGTCACAGCACCTGCTGCTCCCGCAATACCTCCAATGATTCCAGCTTTCAAAAAGTCGCCAGGGGTTTGTGCGTTACCGGTCCATCCTTGGATCACGATGTTGGCAAATGCTCCAATCATCAGGGCTTCGACGATGAACTCACCCGTAGGGTCTGTATACTTAAGGGGGTTGTTGCTTACGTAGGCATATCGATTGAAACCTTGGCTGCCCATCTTGTCCTGTACGAAATTATCGGCAGAGAGCATCCGACCCAAAAAGGGATCGTACATTCTTCCATTCATATGGACTAGGCCAAAAGTGGGAAACTCTTCATGTCCAGTGAAGCCTCTGTAGAGCCAATCTGGTGCGGATGGAACGTTATTGTAATTCCACGCAGTGGGGTTTCGCCGTCGTCCCCAAGGGTCAAAGTTTTGTTCATAAATGACTGATCCTGCGTCATTGGTCAAGGTGAGGATGGATCCAAGATGATCCGTATATGCATAGTAATAGCTATCTTGGCCGTTCTCGCGTACCACTATGGCACAAAGGCCATCTCCTCCTTGGACATAGTGGATGTGTTGAGTACCACTAGAGGTTACTTGCTTCTCGTAGTTGCCAAAATAATAGCGGGTGCGTGTTTGACCATTGGGTGCTGTAAGCACAGTTTTTACCCTCTGGTCTTGATCGGCCCCATAGGTAAAGTCGAGCTGATAACCGTCTTCGGTAATATTGGTTGGATTACTCCCTGAGTTATAGGCAATGTCTTGGCGAAAATATGGGAGAAGGTCTTGTGCATCAGTGACACTGGTTACTGCATGCGGGGCACTTGAATTGTATGAGTATGTCCCTACATCAGACTTGGTAAGGATATTGCCATCGTTGTCATACTGAACATTCATAGCTGACTGTCCTCCTACTAGGTAGCTGCTCAATCTGTTGAGGTTATCATAGGAAAAGGATTCAGATTTTCCTTGTACAGCATCAAAGCGTACATCTAAGTTTCCTGTACTGGGATCAATGCTGTTGTTTAGATGTTGAACCCCAGGAGTTTGAGTGATGTCTAACAACCCGTAAACATCAAAGGTATTGGTGGTCGTCTTACCGTTTCCACGACTGTATTGGGTATACTGCCCAAAAGCGTTGCCATTAATGGCGGTGAAAAAATGCTCGGACCCAGTATGGTCAGTAACTGAACTAAGGTAGCCCCTGGCGTTATAATAACGTCGGATTCCAAACCCTGAGGCATAATCTACGCTATTGACACGACCGTAGCTATCGTATCCGAAGGTCTTGTCATGTGGACTCCCATCAATCTGAGTTTGCTCTGTTTGGAGTCGACCATAGCCATCGTAGGAAAAATCCTGTGCGGAGGTGGGCCCATAAATGGTATGAACTAGCCCCCGGGCTGATCCGCCTGAATAGTAGTTATATGTTGTTGTTCCCTCTGGGGTCGACTTTTGAACAATGCGCCCTGCAGGATCATATTGCATGGTGATCTGCTGCCCATTGGCATCGGTTTGAGAAATGAGCTCGCCGTAGGCATTGTACTGGTATGAAGTTGTACCTGTATTTGCTTCATATAAACTGGTTTGGCGGTCATAAGTAGGATGATAGTTCATCGTGACCCGTAGGTTTCCATTGTGATAAATGGATTGCATCTGGCCCCGTGGAGTATAGGTCATCGTCACGGTTCCTCCGGGATCAGCCAAGCTGAGGGTAAGACCAGTTACGTCACTAACTTTTGTCTGGGAAGCCCCATCTGGGTTGACTTTGGTAACCGTAGACTGTCCATTAGGACCATAAGAGTAGGTATAAGAGGTATGTCCAGCGGCCGATGGTCCATGGTCTACGTGTGTGACTCGGTTGAAAAAGTCGTAGGTAAATGTGTTAGTAACTTGAGGGCCTGTTTGGTTCCCTGGATAGGGGAGGGTTCTCGTCGCTATGTTGCCTTTTGCATCATAGGTGGTCTTTGTGGTTGCCCACTGCCCATTTTGGTACATTTCTACATCCATATAGGTCTCTCGCCCAAAAATATCGTAGTAGTAGCTTTTATCTGCTCCTCCGGGAACATTGACATAGGTTTGATACCTACCTGCGGTACTGTTGACAAAACTTGTGTTATAAGTCGTGGTGTTGCCAAGAAAGTCCGTTGCACTGGTCATCCGTCCAAAATCATCGTATTGGAAGCTGGTGACATTCCCATTGGGAGAAGTCTCTGACAAGGTGTTTCCCCAAAAGTCCTTGGTGGTAGTTGTTGTGCCTATGACGTCGGTGACGGTAAGGATGCGTTGCTGTGCGTCGTAGCCAAAGCTACTGGCCCGACTGGTTAGGCCTGGGGATGATATCGTCTCAGATGCAATGAGCCCATAATTGTTGTAGGTATAACTGGTTAAAAGGGGCTCTGAGGAATTACAGTTTTTGGTGTGGGATAGTAGTTTGCCATTGCTGTCATAGGAATAACAGCTATATAATGGGTTGGATGACGAACCATTGCGACTGGTCCAAGTAACGGCCCCTTGGGGTCGGGTGGGTAACCAAGTTCCATTACTAGAGAAGTTGTAATACCAAGCATACTCAATCTCAACGCCATTTCGGTCCGTAATTTGATAATAAAGATTCCCATTTAGATCATGATACCAGTTGGTGGTATTTTGGGACCCTTTTACCAAGTCATTTAGCTGCCTTTGAACCAATTGAAATACAAAACGCTCTGAGCCTGGAGAAGCTGGGGTATTACTAGTACCTGGTTGAATGAAGGCATAAGTGGAATTCCTCTGCGATAGATGCTGGTTATTGGATAGCCGGTAATCATCCGATTGTATAGGTAGGGAGATGAAAAAGTTGGGATCGATTGAAAACTGCTGGACTGTCCTTATCCCTGCGGTGTAATCCGTGGATGTGACTGATTCGAATCCCAGCCATCCCCTGCCTTGATAATGATCAGTTGTACCTTGGTAACTATAGTTAACCGTTCTGGTCCCCCCAATCCCATTAGGCACTTTCATGTCGTCTACCAACAGAATAGGTTTGCGTTTGCTAACCAATGGGTAAGCGACAGAACTTCCTCCATTATAAATGCCTCCTGTTTCGGTCATGTATGCATAAGAGAACTCCGTTACTAGGTCAAATCCATCGGAAATCCTATGTAAAAGCCGTGATTTGTCAGTGGCTCGAAAACGAAAGTATTTATCGTTGGATCCATTAGGTTCATTGCGGAAATAGAGCTCTGTTCCTCCATCACCATTGAAATCTCCCGGGTAAATGTCCCAGGTTTTAGATACTATTCCAGGTAAGTCAAAAGACTTATGTAGGAAAGACAAACCATTGGAGTAGTATATATGTATGTCCACGTTTTCATAGGAATAATAATCATATACATCTCCTTCCAAGTGAAAGATGTCTGTTTTTCCGTCAGCGTTGATGTCTGCAATCCGGAGCAAGTGATTGGGAAAACCTCGGTTGTTGAGTGAGAAATCTGGGGAGACAGACATATTTATTACTTGCGCCTCGAATTGCTTTCCTGTGGAATAAGCAACCTCAGCAAACCCTGCCCCATTTTCCGTAAAAATATCTGACTTTCCATCACCATTAAAATCTCCGATTCTCACTTCATGCCACTTGGTAGGATATCCAGAGGTATATACGACGTCAGCTTCGTACTGTCCACTGCTGTTTTGGGAAAAGGAATAAATGGTACATAAGGCGTCTTTGGTAATCATAACCTCAGTTTTTCCATCTCCATCAAAGTCCAATACGTAGGCGTTATCTGAGAAAGCAATAGGACTAGCATCACCTCCTAAATCACCTTCTACCAGTTCGTTGTATACTCCTTCTCCTGGAAAGGAAAGAAAAGCCCGGTATCCATTTTGTTGATTAGTAAGCGTATTTAGGTAATCACTTCTTCCATCACCGTCAAAATCTCCTGCCAACATGTGGCCTTGATTGCCGCCATAAAAGTGGTTGTAACTTAGGTTGGAAAAGTCGTGGGTAGCCATGGTGGCGACTTGACCTGAAGGAGTAATCTCGTAAATCTTAGCAAAGTCAAGGGTGAATAAAAAACCGCCGCCCCCACTTGCACTCATTTCAACCTTCTCAATCATGAACTCATCTCGCCCGTCTCCATCAAAATCCGAAATATCGAAGCTGATATTATCTGGGACTTCTTGATCCTTAGGTAGGATAGAAAATGAACTTGGTAGGCTTACTTGTCCCCAATATGAATAGCCTGTGCTATTGGGTAGTTTTCTGTAAAACTCTAGATCTGTATAATATTTAGGCCAGTTGGGTGAGCCATCATCGAAATACTCATATCGTGCTCGAATAAGATCCGATAAGCCATCCCCATCCATGTCTGCAATGTAACCATCATAAGGAGAGTCAAGCCAGTTGCCAGAGGTCACCGTCTGCATTTCTGTAGGGAGGCTGCCATACTGGAAAATGGTTTCATTTAGATAGCTGCTATTTCTTCCATACTCTCTAACTTTGACCAAATGAGAGTAGAGATCTGTTTTTCCGTAGGAAAACGTATACTCTCGCTCTACTATCCAGGGGGACCCTACACTTATGCGGCTGCTGATGCTTACCCGGGTAAGTAGCTTGTTTTGTTTGATCGAGGAGCCATTGATGTAATGAGTATTAGGATCGTAGCGATCATCGTAGGTGAAATCTACTTTTAATAATGGGCCAAAGCTTTGATTCGAATTGGCGTAGTACAATATCTGGTCTACCAACAACTCTCTATCTAGGGTTAGGTATTTGTACTGGATATAATTCCCTTCTTGATCGTAGCTTTTGTTAATCGCCCATATTAGCACGGAATTGCTCCCTTGTGCCTTGAAGCGAGCGTGACTAGGGTTTCCATATTGATGGGTCAAACCACTTTTGGTTTCTACTAGAAACCAAGCAGGACCATTTCCAGAGGTTCCATATGATTTGATTCGGGAAAAGCTTTCTCTTTCTGTCCGATACTCCGTTCCATTTCCTCCGTAGGTTCCATTGACAGCAATCAGACGCTGCCCGTCGATGGTAAGGGGACCAGTCGGAATTCCATCGGTAGTGATGGGCCCAGTTTCACCCTCATGGTACCAGTCCTTTCTGGTACGCTGGACCATGGAGATTCCGTTGAGGTTCCAGCCTATGCCCAATAACCCATTAGCTAACTGGCTATTATAGGCTACACCAAGTTGAGGTGTCAAACCTTTTATTCCTGGAGGGAGTGAGAAAGGGATCGAATAAGTTGAAGCTCCTGTGAGGTTGACATTGGATGAAGCTCCTATCTTCCCAACCGGTAAACTGATATTGACCGTTTTACTGTCAAAGGAGCTGTTATTAAACAGGGATTGATAGGTAACAGTAGCCGGCTCTGCCTCACCAGAAGGCTTGCTCTCCCAATCAAAAAAGCTAAATATTGCCTTAGGAAAACCTTGGGGCGATCCCTTTGAGATCCATATAGATGCATATGCCAGCAAAAAAATCACAATGCTAAGCACTGAGATCGCTGCGTGATTTTTAAGAGGTTTGATTAATGGCAATGGTGGGAGGGATGTGTTTCTCATGGATCGTAATATTTAATACGCTGAAACTTACATTTTGTATAGACAATATATACGAATTATCAATAGTTCCGAATGACTAAAGTAGGTTGTTGGGTTAAATTATTGTTAAGACTAAAGATTGCATGTGCAGTTAGGGCTTAAGCATTTAAATCTTTCACCTGCCTTTTCTGGTCATAGTGGATGGTTTTTTGTTTCATGTGAGTAAAATTCCAGTTCTGTGTAAGATGAAATATGCCTTGTAGACAAGGTGGTAGATATTTCAAATCTATGGATGGGGGTTCTATGCTTTTTCCACGTTAAGGTTATTTGGAGAGACACTCCCAAAATCTAGGATGCCTAGGAATGATTGTGCTTCAATGATCCCATCTTACGAAATCTGGTATCAAATGTATTTGATCATCAAAAGAGATTGATAATCAAATATTAGTAATGCGAGAAAAATAACATGTCGCTTTCACGCAGGAGCTTTGTGCCGTGGCTAGTGAAGGTTTTCTGACGTAGCTATGGTGCAAAAGCCTGTCCTGTCGAAGATCCCGCAAAGCGGGGAGCGAAGTCGAAGGAACTAA
>CAZFPQ010000302.1:0-8046 GCA_964521065.1 uncultured Bacteroidia bacterium
GACCAGAAAACAAGTTGGCTTACTCGGGCACTGTCGGCTGTTAGGTAAATCAAAATACCTGTTAGGGCCGTGAAAATGGAGGCCGCCGCTACCCCAGCAATCAACAAGCGACTGCTGTCTTCGTAGAGACTGCGCCAACCTAATCCCATGACCAGCAGCAGGCTGCCTAGACCTCCTATACCTGCCGCCAGCGGCATGGCCCAGGCTAAGGCTCCGAATCCGAGCATGGGCAACAAACCCAATACCAGTAGGTTGACCCCAAATCCAGCCCCGGCGGTTAAACCCATGATGTAGGGGTCAGCTAGAGGGTTCTTGATTAAGGCTTGCATGAAATAGCCTCCCAGAGTCAATACAGAGCCTGCCAAGAAAGCCAACAATAAGCGTGGGATGCGCAATTCCCAAAGGATGATGGCTTGGGGATGATCGCGGTTGAAGAGCATTTTCCAGATTTCAGCACCGTCTAGGTCATAGCTTCCTACGAATAGGCCTCCCCCTAGCGTAAGCCCAAGCAGCAACAGCATGATCAGCCCCGTCCCAATCCTATGGCGTGGCTTCCACTTCATCAGTAAAGATTTGAGGATTCAGTTTCGAATGTAGGATGTGGGTAAGTTCTAGTAGGCCTTGTAGCATGCGCGGGCCAGGCCGATATACCAAATCCGGATCAATCAAGTGAACTTGCTTGTATACGTCGGCGGGGGTGTTATGCAGCGCAGGGTATTGACTGAGGAGTTCGGAATAGGTGTTTTGTCGTTTAGAAGGCAAAATCAAGTATTCAGTTTGTAGCTGTAGCAGTTGTTCGACGCTGGTGTGAGGGTAGGGCTGGGGAAGGTCTTGATACACGTTTAGACCACCCGCTTTTTGAATGAGCTGGTTAAGGTAGCCTTTTCCTCCTACCACCATCAAAGGATCGTTGCTGATCAAGATGGTGGTACGATAGTGAACCTGGGCATCGGTGCTGTCTATGATGCGTTTTTCGAGAGACTCTAATGAGTCCGCCAAATGGTTGGCGGATTCGGCCACTTGCAGTATTTCTCCTAACTCACGAATCCCACGGTACACATCGGGTAGGCTATCATACTGCTGGAGATACACTGGCAACTTCAGCTTTTCTAGCAATTCGATGTCAGCTGGACCAAAGATTTCATCCGTGGTCACGATCAGGTCTGGATTGAGAGCTTTGAGCTGCTCTAGGTCTAGTTCTGGATAAGTAATGACCTCAGCCACTTGTAATGCCTCAGATGGATAGTCACAAGCCTGGGATCTGGCTACTAGCTTGTCTGCAGCCCCAATGGCAAATATGATTTCGGTGATATTGGGTGCGAGAGAAACAACTCTTCTAGGGCGATCAGGCAATGAAATAAGCCTACCCGTCTGATCTGTTAGCTGTTGACTAATCAAAGGGGCAGACTCTACCTGGGATCGGCGTTCTGAAAAAGAGCTACACGAGAAAATGAGTCCTAGGCCTAGCCATAAAATGGAGGCAAGGATCAATAGGCGATTCATTCACGTAGTATCAAAAGGTAGAACCGTGTTTATTACTTATCTGCCTCACCCATTACCGGATCCAAGGAGCCGATGATCACTACCACATCTGCCAGCATTGCTCCCTCGATCATGGTATCTAGGGCCTGTAAGTTGCTGAAAGAAGGTGAGTGAATCTTGGCGCGCCAAGGTGAACCTGTTCCGTCAGAGCGAAGGTAAAACCCTAGTTCGCCCTTAGGGGCTTCAATGGCGTGGTAAATTTCCACTCCTTCGGGAGGAATCACGCCTACGTCTGTCATCATGAAGTCATGAATCATGCCTTCCATCGAGTAGTAAACCTCATTCTTAGAAGGATAGGTTTGCTTGGCATTATCTGCACGAATGTCGCCACCAGGCAATTGATCCATGAGTTGATCTAGGATTCGAATGGATTGCTCCATTTCGTCCATGCGTACCAAGTAGCGAGCTAGACAATCTCCTTCTTCCCGAACGGATATATCAAAATCTACCTGGTCATAGACCAAGTAAGGTTCAAATTGACGAATGTCATAGGGTACCCCTGAGGCACGCAAAACAGGACCCGTTACCCCCAGAGAGAGGGCGTCTTCCTTGCTCAAGACGCCTATGCCTTTAGAACGATTGATCCAGATAGGGTTGTTGCCAAGCAGTTTTCTCCAGTCTGCCACTTCCTTCCGAAAGTTCTTCTTCCATTCCATGATGTCTTGGAAGGTGTCTTCATCGAGGTCGTACTGGATTCCCCCAATACGGCAGTGACTGACGGTGAAACGAACCCCAGCCAGCTTATCGAAAATGTTGTACAGGTTTTCGCGCTCCCGGAAAGTCCAGAGGAACATAGAAAGGGCGCCTGCATCCATGACCAAAGAACCCAGCCAGAGCAGGTGGGCTTGGATTCGAGCCAATTCACACGCAATGGTGCGAATGTACTGGGCTCGCTCTGGTACCTCAATGCCAACCAGCTTTTCTACAGCTAGACACCAGGCCACATTGTTTGAATATGGTCCAAGATAGTCCATGCGGTCGGTGTAGGGCATGAACTCTTGAAATGTCTTATTCTCAGCAATCTTTTCAATCCCACGGTGTAGGTAGCCAACATCAGTGGTGGCCTTGATTACGGTCTCCCCATCTACCTCTAACAATAGCCGCAGTACGCCGTGTGTGGCAGGGTGGGATGGCCCCATGTTGATGACCATGCGGGTACCAAGGGGATCGTTTTCCACTTCGATGGAAGTGTGCTTGTCTTCCAGTCGCTTGTAAATGGCATTCTGGTGCTTAGGAAAAAAGGTAGGTTTACCTTTGCTAAGAATGTCATTTTCTGGAAGGCTTACTTGCGTGGACATAGGCGATTGAAATGTTTTCTAGGGAAGCAAATATAATCAATTGCCCATACAACCAGCAGAATTGTGAGAAGGTTTGCTAAAAATAAGTCAGGCTTTTGATAATTTGCCTAGCCAGAATCTTTGGACGGAGAGGAGATGGGTCGTAGAATGGGAATCTCGTCCGGAAAAAGCTAGATGTTATGTCTTTGGCCCTTACCCCTTATGCCTTAATTGGACCTCAATCTCGACGCAGTGAGTTCTTGGCCTATAGCCAAGCTCCTGAACCGGCCTACTTTGGCGAGTTGCCACCTGCCCCCCATGAGTTTCCCCGCTACCGGATGATGATTGACTTAGCCCTGGATGATGCACCTGAAAGAATTCGCTTATATGCCTACCGAACGGGGCAGGTCGTAATTGGCTGTGCGGTAAAAAAATCTTTGGCTGAAATGGTCTATCAAGCTGGAGTCCCAGTGCAGGGGCACTTAATTGGGATCAACAGCCTTCCTACTTTTTTGGCTAGATCCACTTGGGAGGTCAGTGCTTATGCTGACAATGGAGGAGAGGCATTAGCCGCTTTGCAAAACTGGTTAGGGGTGGAGCTAACCCAGGTGCCTGATCAGACGGGCATGATTACCCCTCGCACCCTCTTCATGGTCATCAATGAAGCCTATGAGGTCATGCAAGAGGGGACTGCTTCAGAGCAAGACATTGACTTAGCCATGCGACTGGGAACCAATTATCCGGAAGGTCCCATAGCTTGGTCCAGAAAAATTGGACTGGAAAACATAGTCTCTGTCATCGAAAACCTTCATAGGACCACCGGACAAGGTCGTTATCGCATTTCCTCTTTGTTAAAAGAGCAGATGTGGAAGGGAATGTGAGGATTTGGTCAAAGAAAAAGCGAGGGGGCTATTAGGCATGACTCACATCTGATCACTGCTTTCAACTTCCAGCATACCTTCTTTTTGGGGAATGAACCGCAGGGTGGCCTGGTACAATAGATAGCTATGTAGGGCCATAAGCATGTGGCAGATGTCATGGTAGTTAAACCAGCGGTCGAAGGTTACCTGGAAGGAAAAAACCAGCGCAGTGAGGATACCCACAGCCATAGACCCTAGCACCCAAAGACTACCGGGATTGGCATCTTTGTTCCAAAGATAAAAGTGTACCGGTAGGATCAAGCCAATGATCACGATGGTGTTGAACATGCGTACGACGAAAAAATCCCGGGTATCCGGCAAGGCTAAAAGGATCACCATGCTAACCAACAAGCCCACTACCAGGGTACTGAGCATGCGATGATAGCGGTTGCCAAGGCGAGGTAAGACCAATTCAAAACTGCTCAATGCATAGAGGGTGATGGCATACCCAGTAATCAGCCATCCTGGGATTTTCCACTCCCAACCCACATAAGCCTGCAGGCCATGTCCAAGAAAGCCCGCCATGGTATAGCCTAGTCCCATGAAGAGAAAATAGCTCCGCATCAGGCGTTCTACCCGGTGTTGACGCTTCTCTACCCCTAAGCGATGGTAGGCAAAAAAGCACACAGCCGCTGCCACGAAATCAGTCAGGGCCGTAATTGGCTCTCTGATTTCCCAATCCCCAATAAAAATGCTGGGGTTCAATAATTCAAAAGTTCCATCCATGTTGAAAAGCTGCCCCTCAGTGGCCAGATATTGATGTTCTGCGGACAAAACTAAACGTCAGCCGGAAAAATAAAAATTCAGCGGTTTCGGAGATACCTTTCCTCCTCCCGTCTCATGCGTCGAGAAAATTTGTACGGAGGCTCTATTTCCAGTTTCAGCACCTGGTCCGTGGCTGGATGGGCAAATTCCAGTTGGGTTGCGCAAAGAAAAAGCCCCTGGTGGCGAATGGTTTGACCTGAAGCATACTGTCCATCTCCTAATATGGGGTGGCCTAGGCCAGCCAGGTGTCGGCGGATTTGGTGGGTCCGTCCGGTTAAAGGTTTGAGTTTGAGCCAAGACACATAACCTTGGCGAAGGGAAGGAACCTGAGCCAGGACTTCATAGGTAGTGATGGCTTCTTTTTCATCCAAAGCTTGCTCCATGCGACCCTGTTGCGCGGCAATTTTCCCGTGTACCAAAGCTTGATAAGTCTTCTGGACCTTTCTTTGGGCCAAGGCTTCGCCCAAGGCAATACGAGTAGGGCGAGTTTTGGCCACAACTAGCAAGCCACTGGTAGGACTGTCTAAACGATGGACGGGCAAGGGCCATGGCAATGCGGAAGTGAGCGGGCTAATTTTAAGGTTGTGAGGCAGGGCCTGTTGGATGCTGCGAAAGCGGTTGCCACTTACTGGAAAGCCTGCGGGTTTGTTGACCACGGCTAGGTGTTCGTCTTCGAAGACCACCGGAAATTTCAGGGGGAATACCTTGCCTTGGCTTTGGGCCATGGGATCATACAGGATATGATCCCCCGCTTGTACCCAATAGCCTGTACTCGATGACTGGCCATTGACTTTGATTTCTCCCCGCTGTATGGCTTTGCGGATGCCTTTGCGAGAGGTAATGCCCACCAATTTGCCTTGCAAGTAATCACTGAGGCGGGTAGGGGAGAGGCCTGTGGGAACGATATGCGGTGCTTCCTCATTCATGGAGCAGGAATAATACTAGAATGAGAGAGTTTCCGCAAATCCACCAAGGGCGGAGCACCTTCTATTCAGGTCTACAGGCTACGACTGGGGATCAGAAAAATATTCTGTTTTTATTTGTTTATCCCCTCCAGTTGGAGAGGTGAGAGGTAGATGCGGATATTATCCACCCCTACGAAGAATTAATGATGTACCTATGCGGCCTATTCAATTTATCCTAGTTCCCCTATTGCTATTTGCCTTTATCAATTTTTGGCTGCGTCTACGGGAGCAGCCCCTAATGCGAATCGTGGTCGCCTTAGTGTTGATCCTAGGGATAGGCTTTGTCCTCTTTCCAGACGCTAGTACCCTGCTAGCCAATGCCCTCGGGGTCGGTCGTGGGGCAGACATGGTGATCTACCTTACCTTGACGGGGTTGACCATTGGCCTCATTCTGCTCTACCTGCGCATCCTTCGCCTAGAGCGACAATTGACCGAGTTGGTTCGCCACCAAGCCATCGCCCACGCACAAAAGCCCGAAACGAAACTTTGAACTGGTCCTCGCCGTTTCTATATTTGCACCTGAATTGGGCCTATAGCTCAGTTGGTTAGAGCAACTGACTCATAATCAGTAGGTCCCTGGTTCGAGCCCGGGTGGGCCCACAACGTACCTCTAGCCTCCAAGATTAACCTTGGAGGTTTCTCTTTTTCAGGGAGTTATGAATATCGCTAGTAGTATTTAGCTGTCACAAGTGACACAAATCAGGCACACAAATGGAGAAGCCTTACTATTACCTCAGAAAAGTCCCCAAAACCGACGGGACACACGCAATAATGATACATGTCTATACTACAGAAGGTAGATTAAGACGATCTGTCTCTAAAATATTAGGACATACTGTCCAATCCGATGAATGGGATGACGGAAAACAGCAATTAAAGGGCAGGGGAGAGGAAACTCGTAAACTTAATGATTGGCTGGCAGGTAGATTAGCAAAGGCTACTCAAATCCTTATCGAGTATGATTTAGCAGGAATAGGACTAGATCATGACACTTTTTGGAAGGAATGGAATAACCATGCCTCGCGAGGGGATTTCATAACTTATTTTGAAGAAGAAAGCAAAAGGGAGTACGAAAGAGGATTGATTTCTGAACCTACATATATAACTGAAAAGCGAACTTTGAGAAAAATTCGTGAATGGAAACCAGTCATTATGTATGGAGTGATAAATAGAAAATTGATTGAAGACTTTGATAGGTGGCATGCTAGGCAGCTAGAGAAAGATGGGCATGTAGGACTGAGAGAGCGGGAGCGTTGCCTAAAACACCTTTACAAGTATATGAGAAGGGCAGAAGGAGACAATATTAAGTTTCAGTGGCCTTTTGGAAACTTTAAATGGCCTAAACCTAAAAGTAATATTGAGTTTTTGACAGAAGAGGAGCTGCGCTTGCTAATGGCATTGTATGAAGATGAACAAAGAATAATTGAAGGGTTGGTAAAGATGGCTAGGCGTAAAGGCCTAGATGACCATCATATTGATCAGGCAAGTGGTATCCAAAGTGTTGAGAGAATTAAAACTACAATACGACGCTTCGTTTTCCAGTGTTTGACGGGTTATCGTGTGAGCGATTTGTTATCCTTAAGGTGGCAAGACCACGTCAGAGGAAACCATATAATCATAGAACCTAAAAAGACAGATTCTACAAGTGGCAAAATAGTCTTCATGCGACTTTCTGATCTCGCGAAGAGATGGGCTTGGAAACCAAATGAGGCGAATGGGTATCTAGTTAAGAAAACGACTGATCAAAAGTATAACAAAGCGCTAAAAGAGGTTCAAGATATTCTTGGGTGGGATTTAAGATTGAGAACCCATCTTGCTCGACATACATTCGCTACGCTGTACTTGGCTAGGGGAGGGAAGTTGGAGATCCTAATGCAGCTCTTAGGGGTCACAAGCATGAAAACCGTCATGGTTTATGTACATGTGACTCAAAATATGGCTGATAAAAGTATGGAGGAGGTTTGGGATAATTGGTAAGATTAGAAAGTTTGTTGTATTACTATTCTTTGAATAGGATTGGCTTTAATTATCGATACAAACTCAGCATACTTTTTAGGACTCAACTTAAGCTTACATTCAGCTCTTAAACCGATATCGTCTAGATATCTGTCAAACGTAACTTCCCAAAGTCTAGTCTTGGAATCATAGGAAGTACAGAAAATCTCGTAATCAGTATTCAAATCTATCGGGGGCAAGCAAATCATGACTTCGGCTAACTAATAAATTTGGTTTATTGATCAGTTGAAAGGGGGCCTTGCATGGAGGCTTCCCTTTCGGTTCATCGTGTGGTTGGGGTTTTGATTGATAGCCAAAGGCCAGAATTTCGCATACTGAAACCATGCAACCCCAATGCTGAAATTAATGCGCCTATCCTCGGACTCGAACCAAGGCCATTCCAGTTGATTAGGCTGAAACAGGTACTCCTTTGGGGTTAATCACTCCCCGTGTTTCCCGGACGCGCTACTAAATTCACGCCGCTCTGCCGTTGAGCTTATAGGCATTTATTTTTAGTTTTTTGATTGTTGTCTGATCCTTAAAAACTTCTCTATATCCTTTTTGGGGAGCTTTAGGGGGACG
>CAZFPQ010000303.1:0-8045 GCA_964521065.1 uncultured Bacteroidia bacterium
ATAGAATATTAGTTGGTTTTACAGCCATTTTCGTCAGAAAAAAGATTTGTTAAACAACTTCATGACTTTTGAAGCTTAACCCAGACCTAATTTCTTGCCAGGGACATTAATTGGCTTAAGATTGCACCGATAACTTAAGTCTAGCATGAATTCAGGGCAAAAATCCGGAGATCTGTCATCCATGCTTATGATCTTTAATCGATTGTTTCCAAATTATCCTCCCCGTTGAGTTTAGTTGGAGTTTTAGCTTGTGGTAACTGCTAATCAGGAACAAAGGCCAGTTGCTAGGCATCCACTACCAAGAAATCACCCTAGGCCTTCAAGCCCCCAAAAGCACCTCTACAAAAATTTTGTATAGGCCTGAATAAGCCCACCGAGTCTATCCCCACAAGAAAATCTAATTTTCCCCTCCCCACTGTTTCCAGATCTGCTCCACAAAGCTATCTTTACCCTGAGCAATAGAAGAGCTGTAGGTAGGAATCATGCTATCTGGTAAGCTCTCATCTCAATATCCACGGTCTCAATACTAGACTATCCACCTCCTATGCTAGACCTGATCAAAACCCAGCTACGTGAGCTTAGAGAAGATCCCAGTATCTCGCCCCTCACCTACCGCAAGGGACAAACCCTCTATGTCAATGGACAGGTGCAAATCCTTAGTCAGGGCCAAAATCAAGTAGAGGTATGGATTGATGACGAGTTTGACGATTTTCAGGTACAGCTAAGGTGGCAAAACGAAATCCTAATTGCTCATACTGATGGGGCCAAGGAGACGGAAAAGCATCATCTCATTGCCACCCTGCTCACCTTTCATGACGAGCTCTTGCGTAGCGAGGGACAGCCTCTCCCTACAGGTAAGGCATATACCCGAGAGGGAATGATACAGCGGGTGCTGGCAGAGCGGGAAGAAAAAGCCCGCAAGGCGGAGTATGAAGTAGAGTTTTCCGACAATCCCTACGGAGAGCATACCCTCTACAATGAAAAAGGGGACCGCTATAAACTGACCTTCCACGACTTAACCAAAGAGACGGGCTATTGCACTTGTCTTGACTACCAAACCAATAAGCTAGGCACCTGCAAGCACTTAAAGTTTGCCTATCTGGCCAAAAAGGGGGAGAAGCAATTTCTGCGAAAGCCTCGCAAACCATTCCCCTTCGTAGAAATCAGCCTTGACCCGCTGAAAGACTATCAGGTTCGGTGGTTTCATCCTGATCCTGAGCAAATTGAACCTGGGGTAAAGAAATTATTAGCGCAGTATTTTGGAACGGAAACCCACCTGCCTGATGATTCCAATCGGATACGAAAGCTGCTTTACTTCACACAGGAAGCCCAGATTTATAAGCAGATTTTGATCCGCCCCGAAGTGGAAGCCCGCATAGAGCGAGCCTATCAGCAACAAATGCTGGAACAGATCAGGGATTCCCATAAGATGGATCTTTCGGGCCTCAAAGCGAGCCTCTATCCCTACCAGCTATCAGGCGTAGAATTCGCGGCCTATAAAGAAGGAGTGATCATCGCAGACGAAATGGGATTGGGAAAAACCCTACAAGCCATTGCGACCGCCCTGGTCAAAAAGGACGCATTTGGGTTTAAACGTACGCTGATCGTATGCCCAGCCTCTCTCAAAGATCAATGGAAAAATGAGATCGAAAAGTTTACCTCCGAACAAGCCGTAGTTGTTGGCGGAAAACCCGAGGAGCGGGAGGCCATGTATCGAGAAAGCGATGCGTATTTCCTCATCATTAACTACGAAACGGTCTTGCGGGATCGTAAGGCCATCAACCGGATGGGTACCGACTTCATCATCCTAGATGAAGCCCAACGCATTAAAAATTTTGAGACCCTCACCGCCCGATCTATCAAAAGACTGGAAAAAAAGCATGCACTCGTCATAACGGGAACGCCGATCGAAAACCGCCTCACGGATCTCTTTTCGATCATGGATTTCATCGATCCCTATTTCTTGACCCCGCTTTGGGAGTTTTCCTACCAGCACTGCTACTTTGATGAGCAAAAAAAGAACAAGATCGTAGGGTATTACAACCTGCAAGGGCTGAAAGAGAAGCTCAAGCCCATTTTGCTTAGGCGTACCAAGCGAGAAGTCATCAAAGACTTGCCCCAGGTTACTCACCTGGATATACCGATACCTATGCGGCTGGAGCAAACAGAAATTCACACCAATTATGCGCGGGCCGCTGCTCAAATCATTCATAAAAAGTTCTTGACGCCCTTTGACTTCAATAAGCTCATGAGTCTGCTGAATGGCATGCGCATGGTGTGCGATTCGACCTTTTTGGTAGACCAGGAAATACCACAAGTTTCCCCCAAACTGGAGGAGTTGAGGCACATTCTGTTGGAGAAGCTGGACGTAAAGGAAAGTGGGCGCAAGGTGATCATCTTTTCTGAATGGACCCGCATGAATGGCTTGATCGGCAAATTGTTGCGTGAGCTTGACCTCAACTTTGTGGAGCTAAACGGAAAAGTTCCGATCCCCAAACGCCAAGCGCTCATTGACAAGTTCACCAATGATCCTAGCTGCCAAGCTTTTGTCTCCACCGAAGCTGGGGGAGCAGGTCTCAACCTGCAGGCAGCGGATACAGTGATTAACTTTGAATTGCCTTGGAATCCCGCGAAGAAAAACCAGCGTATTGGCCGAATTGATCGCTTGGGACAGGAAGCGGATCAACTTACCGTCATCAACTTCATCACCCGAAATTCCATTGAGATTAGAATTGCCACAGGGCTGATGCTGAAAGAGAACCTCTTCGAAAATGTCCTGGACAGCGATTCTTTTGGAGACTCAGTCGATTTCTCCGAAAAGGGCCGCGCACAATTTCTCCAAGAACTCATGGGCGTAATCGACGACATGGTAGAACCAGGACCAGGCGGAGAAGGAGAAGAAACCGCAGTCCCCTCGGAGTTGAGAGAAATGGTGGAGTCGATGGAGGAAGAGTTACCAGAAACGGAAGCAACTGAAAACGAAATCTTTAGCTCACCAGAAGAGCAAAGCGTAGCGGGCAAAACACAAGAAAATAAGCAGGCCACTCCGGCTACCGCTGAAGCGACATCCCGCCAGCGCAACCCCCAAACTGCCCAGATGGAAGAGGTCATGAATCAGGGAATGGGCTTCCTGGCAGGTATGTTCAAAATGATGACTGGACAGGATATGGCTACAGAAGAACAGCGCATCGAAATCAACGAGGAAACCGGGGAGGTGGTTATGCGGTTTAAGATGCCAAAGGCACAGGGATAACAGGGTGATTTTCCTGCGATTTTTCCCTAGAAAAATCAGGAGTGAATAAGGCAAAAGATCAACTAAGCAACCGTCCAGATTTGCGCTTTTCTCCCCGCCTATGCATATTCTAGCATGACCTTCGAAGACCTACAGACCCTTATGGGGCAATCGGCGAGTCTACGGCTGCTGCGTGCCAAGAGTGCCCCACTCATCATCAGCTTTCTGTTCAAGGAATTCAAAGCGGTCAATCAACTGGTGCGACCTCAGTATGAGTTATCGCGGCTGTTGGCGGAGTACCTCGACTACCTAGGAGGGACGGAGGGAAGGGAAAGCGAAACTGAGCTGAGGACCATCGCTTCTCAATTGCTGCAAACCTGGAGCGATGAACAGCACCAATATCTACGGCGCTATCCCGACGAGCGAGGGGAGCCGATGCTAGAGCTTACCCCTGCCACCGAGCTCGCTTTTCAATGGTTAGAAGGGCTACAACAGAATGAATTCGTCGGAACCGAATCCCGCTTTCTTCACCTGAGTCAGCAACTACAGGAAGTTGTCAACAATGCCTCCGCCGACCCTGAGCAGCGCATCGCCGAGCTAGAAAAGCAGCGCAAGGCCCTCAATGACGAAATCCGGGAGATACGCAAAAGCGGCCGGGCCAGAACCTATACCGATACCCAGATCAAAGAGCGATTTTTTACCCTCTCGCGCAATGCCCGCGAATTGGTGGCCGATTTCAAGCAAGTAGAAGAAAACTTCAAAGAGATCAGCCGTGAGATTTACCAGCAGCAAACCCGGCAAGAGATGGGCCGGGGGCAAATCTTGGGCTTCACTCTGGATGCGACCGACGCCCTCAAGGAATCCGACCAGGGGAGGAGTTTCTATGCCTTTTGGCAATTTTTGATTGCTGATCATCGACAGGACGAACTCAGTCGCCTCATCAGCCAAATGTACGAGGTACTCGATAACCGAGGGATCTCAGCACAAGATGCCTTTCTCAAGCGCATCAAGTTTTACCTCCACAATGCTGGACAAAAAGTCCTTGACAGCAACCACCTCATCGCCGAGAAGTTGAGCCGCATCCTCGCCGAGCAAAATCGCGCCGAACACCGCCGCACCCGAGACCTAATCAAGGCCATCAAGCACCAAGCGGTAGAGAAGCGAGGGCAATTTCAGGGACAGCGAGCGTTTATCTATTTGGAAGGGGAACCCGTGCTAGATTTTTCCCTAGACCGTCCCTTGGGAAGTCGCCCAGAGACGTCGAGTTTTGCGGCGCAGCCTCAAGCATTGGCCGCGACGGATCTCGAAAAGCTGGATCTGAGCGAATTACACAATCAGTTTGACCTGGATCGCAAGCAATTACAACGACAAGTAGACGGCCTGCTGGCTGAGCAACCTAGCGCACGATTAGACGAAGTAATAGCAGTTTTTCCTCTCCAAAAGGGACTTGCTGAAGTGATTGGCTATCTTTCCCTCGCATCTGCCCATAAAGTACATCATATCGACCGACACAAGCAGATGGAGATAGCGTGGCAAGAAGATGCACAATCCAAGCGCGTCAAGGTTCCGGAGGTGGTGTTTAGGCGTAAATTGTAGGCGGTAGTTCGGAACCAACTTTGCCAAGTTCAATTGAGTCTAAAAAGCTTAAATTTGTTTTAACCCAGTTATTTTACAACTTAACTTTGTGTTTAACCGGGTTAATCCATGATTCGCCGCAATTTATACCCTGATCTCTGCGCCCACTTGTCTCGGAAGGAAATCACCATCCTCATGGGCGCACGGCAAGTGGGCAAAACCACCCTTTTAAAGGTCTTGCAGCAGGATCTGCAAAGACAAGGAGAACGGGTACTGTCCTTCAACCTAGACATTTCCCGTGACCGCCCCTACTTCGCAGATCAAGAGCGATTATTGGAAAAGATTCGCCTAGAGTGGGGCGACGGAGGTGGCTACGTGTTCATTGACGAAATGCAGCGTAAAGGAAACGCGGGGATATTTCTCAAAGGGCTTTATGACCGGGATCTCCCCTATAAATTTGTGGTGTCAGGGTCTGGTAGCCTTGAATTGAAAGAAAACATCCAAGAATCGCTGATTGGACGTAAGCGCTTGTTCGAGTTGTCGCCGGTATCTTTCGACGAGTTTGTTCACCACCGTACGGACTATCGCTACAAAGGACGATTGGGAGATTTTTTCCGGGCAGAAAGCGCTCACACCACCCAGCTACTCCGAGAATACCTCAACTTTGGTGGCTATCCACGTATCCTCACGGAACCATCTCTACCCGAGCGCAAGTTGTTGCTGGACGAAATTTTCAGTAGCTATCTGGAGCGGGATATTGGGAGCTTGCTTAAGCTCAGGCGGCCCGATGCATTTGTGCTGCTGATCAAGCTACTGGCCGACCGCATCGGCACTCCGCTCAACAAGACGCATCTGGCTAGCCAGACGGGACTTTCCGCAGCTACCCTCAATCAGTACCTCTGGTACGCTGAGAAGACCTTCGTGATCAAGCTGCTTACCCCCTTTTTTCGTAACACCAGAAAGGAGCTGACCAAAGCCCCAGAGGTGTTTTTCGTGGACCTGGGCCTGCGTAACTTTGCCCTAAATTTAGTGGGACAAGTCGGTGAACCACACAATACGGGTGCCTTGTTCGAGAATTTTGTCTTTCAACTGCTACAAGCTCGCTCTCATCGCGAGGGCTGGAAGCTACATTACTGGCGCACCCAAAATCAGGCGGAGGTCGATTTCATCATTAACCAGGGCCAGGGCCTGATTCCTTGTGAAGTTAAGTACCAGACCTTGAAGCAAGCTAGATTTTCCCGCTCCTTTCGCAGTTTCATGGACCAGTATCAACCAACGGAAGCATATTTGATCAACCTTTCGCTGAATACTGATGTAATAGTCGGTCAGACAAAGGTTAAGGTGCGGCCATTTTGGGCGTTGCTAAATGAAGGTGAAAAGGCGAGTTGACGAATCCGAAGCTAAACTAGACTTTAGCCATTTGTAAATGGCATAAAATCACTCTGGGCGCCTTGCAGCTAGGACTGCCGAATTAATTAACTTCGAGTTTTTTTACGTGATGTAGATTAATTCTGAGTGGGACTTTAGGCCTTGGGCAGGCTGAAGTAAGCTTGTGGCGGAGTTGGGCTGCATTTGGTGGACTGGGGCGGCATAGGGGGCGGGCCATAAAATGCAGAAGTTTTTGGCCTACTTTTTTTAAAAAAAAGGTAGGTCCCGCGGATCGAAGATTCCGGGAATCGGAAAGGCGACACTGCTAATGGTTAAGGGTAAGATTTGGGCCAAAGTCCAGCTTAGAGGCTGTTTGGATTTTTCCTTTCTATGCCAGACTTGTCTTTTGGAAACCTGACTGCGTCGATTTGCCCGACTGCCGCGGCCCGGTCAATGCGATGATGGACATCTGCTGCGCCGCAGCTTTCAAAGCAGCTGAGATGTTGCGAGAAATCATTTTAGGCAGATTGCACTTTTGATGTGCAATCAACCTAACAATTAAGAGTCAAGCCAGCATACTTGCTGTTTCCTCTTTTCTCACGCATGCCGTTTGATCTAGTGAGGTTTTGAGACATTGAAAAGTGAAATCAACAGGATAACCCTTTTCCTCAGCTATTTGGCCCACCCCGACCACAAGGTAAGCGAAGTGAGACTCCGCTTACAGAGACCACCCAACTATACCATTCACCACCTTGCTCACTGAAAACCAATTCCACCCTAAAAACAAGCCTTCATTCCTTGCCTCTCCTCTTATCCTCACTTATCTTCCAATAAGAACCGACTCCTGACCAACCTTTGAATCCTAAGCATTGTCTACCGAAGAACATAACCTCCCCCCCTATGCCCCCTTACTCGTGCGCCTGCTCCAAGGCATCATGTACGACGAAGACCGCAAAAACTGGGAACTCCTGCTGAGCTATCAGACGCAGATACGGCGGTACTTTGCCAGCATAGGTGTGGAATTGATGATCAATAGCCAGGAGGGATTCGCCTATTTGACCCAGCCAGATGAATGGGAAGGGCAGCCACATCCCCTTCCTAGGCTGACACGCCGCATCCCGCTGAGTTATGAGCTGACCTTGCTGCTGGTGCTGCTGCGGGAGGCATTAGAGGAGTTCGACGTAGGGCAAACCGATAGTCGCCGTCTGTTCATGACTGATGCAGAGTTGAAGGAGCGGATAGAGGTGTTTTTCGCGGAACAAAGCGACCGGGTCAAACTGCTCGATCGTTTAGATCAATACCTCAATGGTGCAGTCAACTTAGGATTTTTGCGAGAAGTACAGGTCCGCGCCCAAACAGGTAGTAGCCGCACTTTTGAAGTCATGCGTATCGTCAAGGCCCGACTTACGAATGAGAAGCTAGAGGAGATCAAGGCGCGTTTAGAGAGATAGCGACTAGGCTTATCCTAAAATCACCCTGAGCAACAATCCCTTTGAAGGGAGTTAGCTGCCAATTGGGCCAGTCTCCCGTTAAAAAGGCAGCATCTATCAGGGGGGGTTAGCATCGATGGTGGTTATTTTTCCCTAAAGGCTTGAGTTTTTCTCCCTGCAAAAAGCGTCTCTCTGTGTTAGGTTGTTAATCCTTTCCGCAGGATTAACGGCCTGCGGACCCATTGTTCTAGATGGAATGCCTTGTGCAGGGGATATATACTTTGATATGGAGGCCAAGAAACGCCTCTGCCTGTGGGGAAGGCCCAAACTGCATTTTACCGTCCAATGGATGGGGCACCAAAGGTGGCCGGGTCCTGTAGGAATCGTATGCCGAGGGCTTCGTACCAGCGAAGGATGGACTCAACCCATCTCTGAGTCAG
>CAZFPQ010000304.1:0-8002 GCA_964521065.1 uncultured Bacteroidia bacterium
CCCTTAACTCCCTTAACTCCCTTAACTCCCTTAACTCCCTTAACTCCCTTAACCCTCTTAACTCCCTTTCCCTACTCATACCTCAAGCTTTGTGCAGGATTTTTCTGTAAAGCTCTAAAGCAAACCAATGTAGTAGTCCCCATGGCGAGGATGGGCAACAGAACAGCTACGAGAACGAAGGTGCTGGCCCCTAAATTGATGCGGAAGGCAAAGCTGGTGAGCCATTCTTGGATAAAGTACCACGTCACAGGGATGGCGATCATAAGGGCAATGCCAACCAGGATACTCACCCTGCGGTTAAAGAGCCAGAATACATCTTGGGTTCTAGCCCCAAGTACACGGCGAACCCCAATTTCCTTGGTCCGTCTTTCGACAGCAAAAGCTATCAAACCAAACAGACCCATTAGCGCAACCAAGATGGCCAGGGTCGCTACGATGCTTACTACTTCACTTAGGCGTTGATCATCTTCATACAAGGTAGCGAAGTGCTCGTCTAAAAATTCGTAGGTAAAAGGTCGTTCGGTGCCCGTATCACGCCAAGCTTGTTCTACTTCAGGAAGTAGTTTGGCCAAGCTTCTGCTGTCCACTTTTATAGAGATTTCTTGATGCCACCAATCCTGTACACTCATAATCAGAGGGTTAATGCCATGGTGGAGACTATTGTAATGGAAATCTTTTACCACTCCGACAACTTTTCCCCAATTCTCGGAATTAAATGATAAGGCCATGTCTTGACCAATAGCCTCTTCTAGATCCCAGCCTATGTACGATAGCATAGACTCGTTAATGATAAATGAACGGGAACTGTCAGAAGCACGTGAGGCATCTAATGTTCGCCCCGCAAGTAACTCAATGCCATAAAAGCAGATGAACTCATGGTCGATCATCAGGTGAGAAGCCGCAAAGCCTACGGCTGCGGTGTCTTCTCCTCGGTACTGGACACCGGTTTGGTGAATGTTGCTACCAAGTCTTTGGCCTGAGGCGGTGAGGTCTAGAACCCCGGGTATGGCCTTGACTTGCTCGCGAAACTGGGTAAAGTTTTGATCTAGGTTGCGGTCATTGTAGGGGATGAGCATGACTTGTTCACGCTCAAAGCCTGGATCAAATTCCATCATATAGTTTAACTGACGCAAAGTGAGTAAGGTTCCTCCTATCATGATCCCAGCTACGGCAAATTGACCTACCACCAGTAGATCTTGAACGGAAATTCTTTGGCTACGCACCCAGATACTTTTCTTCAGCGATCGGACAGCGTCGAAACGACTCATGATTTGCGCGGGGTAAAGGCCAGCCAACCATCCAATAAATAGGGTGCTTCCTAGCAATCCAGCTAACCATTCTGGGGCTAGCAAGGTGGAGAGACCAAGTGGCCTTCCGCTAAGTTCTCTAAAGTAGGGCAGGGCGATGCTCACCAGTAAAATGGCAATGCCAAGAGCTACCAGTGCATAAACTACAGATTCGACCACAAACTGGGTGCCCAAGGTGCGGCGGGTCGCACCAATGGTTTTTCTTACCCCCACCTCAAGGGAGCGTTTCATGGACCTAGCAGTGGTTAAATTGGTGAAGTTGATGGTCGCAATTCCCAGAATAAAAATCCCAAGCATAACAAAGATGTTGAGATAACTTCCATCAAACTTTCGATAATTGAGGTAGTCATGGGTAATGTCAGTTGAGCCTAAGTGAACCTCAGAAAGTGGCTGTAGGAATAGTTCATAGCCATGTATGGGTCCCCCTTCTTCGGCTTCATCATCTTCGCCCATATATTTCTCAAGAAAGGCAGGGAAGTTTTCCTCCAATGCTACTAGGTCTGTGCCTGGGCGGATTTTTAGGTAAGTAGTTAGCCAGTTGCCTCCCCAATTCTGCATCCTTCTTTCATCTACTTCTTTAGGCAGGGTGTTCAAGGAGAGCAGTATATCAAATTGTAGGTGGGAATTGGCAGGCGCATCAGGGCTGACTCCAGTTACTTGGAGGTCTATGTGCGTTTCTGGATCGGGATCTATTCCGATTAGTTCCCCCATCACATCTATCCTACCAAAAAGCCTGCGAGCGAGTGATTCGGTTACCACCACAGAGCCAGGTTGATCCAGGGCGGTGGGCCCATGGCCATGGATCAATTCAAAAGTGAAGAGGTCAAGGAAGCTTGAATCTACCCACAATGCCTCATCTACGTAGTGGATATCTTCTCCTACCTCCATCCGAAACTGACTCCATAGATTCACCCTGCTGAAGGCCTCTATTTCAGCATAATCCTGAGTTAGGCTCGGACCCATAGGATACATAGAAAGGGCAACCTGCTGAGGGATGATCCCACCCCAGCTTTGTACTTCACACAATCGGTAGATATCCTCTTTGTTTTCATGAAAAGCATCAAAACGGTATTCATAATGCACAAAAAGGGCCACTAGGATACAGGTAGAGATACCTAGGGCAAGTCCTAGAAGATTGATGGCGGCGTAGGCCTTTTCTCTGGCCATTTGCCTCCAAGCGATGAGGAAATAGTTTCTGATCATAGCAGTATGTATGCTTAGGGCTAATTCTTTGGGATGACGACCTCGGATGGTTGACAAATTGAAAAATGACAACACGAGCCATCCATAATGGCGATTGGCTGCAGCCTTTCCTTTCTGCCGATACCTGTGGTGAAAACTCTCCTCGAGATCACCTGCTACTTCTTCGTAGAGGTCATCAGCGCAGTACCAGCGCAAAAACTTCTCTGCCCAACGCGGTGGAGGTGCTTGCATCTAAAGAGAGCTATTCAAATTTTGGGATAAACTTCCAAAGGCGTTGCCTACGTTCTTTGAGTTGCTGAACGACTTTTGCTCCTTCTTGAGTGACGTGATAAAGGCGCTTTCGCCGACCTCCTCGGGTAGAGGTGCTGCCACCAAGGGTCGAGCTAATAAATCCTTTCTTTTCCAAGCGCCTCAAAACAGTGTGAATGGCACTCAAAGTGATAGGTTGCTGCAACAAGTCCACGTAGGTGGCATGGATGCTGACTCCATACGCTTCTTTGTCCATGCTCATCACGACCAAAAGGACCATTTCTTCCAGATTGCCAATGGAATCCATTAGTTAAACTTTTGTAGAGTAAATATGAAGATGTTTCTTTAACTTTTGTAAAAGTAATTAGGAATTCGCAACTCTTGCCCAATTATCCTGGGTTTAAAATGATTTGTGTAAATTTGACTAATTGCGACCATGTGTATACGAAAATTTCGTATATTGGAAGTGATATATGAGTAGCTGTACCAAAGATGGTATCTCGTTTGCATAAAATCTCATATATCCACTACACTGATTTACACGCTTTCTACTACAACACTGACTACCTGACCTTGAAGATTTCTAATCACCTCTTGCCTTTATTCAGAATTTACGCTCATGAAAGCGAAATCGTACTCTCGCCACCCAAGGCCCAGTCATGCTAAGTCTGTGGCCCTAAAATCAAAGCTTACTCCTCCGCAAGTCCCTTCCCTTCCCGTATTGCCCCAAGGAGCCCACGCAAACTCTGACAAGGGGGACCCTCCCCAACAGGCATCCGTTTTGCGATAGCGGATTATCTTATCTTTTCATATTAGATTATATTGAGGTGCTTGGATTTTCCATCTAAGCATTGGTTGGATATGTATGTCTTTTGACTAAATTCGCCTGGACAAGCGACCTACATGCTCCAACAAACCCTCATTAGCCACGGCTTGAATGACTTATCTGATTTGGCTGCTCAAATTTTGGGCAGTTGTAATCGTGTTAGGATTTTCGCATTTTCAGGAGACCTGGGAGCTGGCAAAACTACCCTGATTCAACACCTTTGTACCAAACTTGGGGTAGAGGATAAGGTGACTAGTCCTACTTTCTCCTTGGTGAATGAATATGCAAGCCCAGATGGGCCAGTCTATCATTTTGATTTTTATCGCATCGAGGATGAAGAAGAAGCCTATGATATCGGAGCCGATGAGTATTTTGATTCAGGCTATTATTGTTTGATTGAATGGCCAGAGCGAATACCTACTTTGCTTCCCGAAGAATCAGCTAGGCTAGCCCTGAGTATAGGGATAGATGGCACACGTCAGATTTCACTAACCTGCTAGTTGGTTGTCAATGGCTAAAACCGAAGTTTCCATAGATAAAGGTCTTTTCTCTGGTATCTACCCTGGTTCTTGGGCTGTGCCTCAGGAGCTGGCCGTCAGAGCAGGGCAAACCCGGAAAAGTCTTAGGATTGGCGTTCCCAAAGAGTCCTTCTTTATGGAGAATCGGGTGGCCATCACTCCTGAAACCACCGGCGTGCTGATCGCCAATGGCCATCAGGTTTACATTGAGCATGACGCGGGCAAAGGGGCACGGTATACCGATGCAGATTATTCCGATGAAGGTGCGGTAGTATGCTATAAGGTTGAGGATGTCTTTAAACAGGCAGATATCATTATCAAAGTTTCGCCCCTTTCTGGGGAAGAAATCGGCATGCTTAGAGACAACCAGACCCTGATCTCGGCGGTCAACTTAGGAAGCTTAGCCCCAGATTATTTACAAGCGCTGATCAAAAAGAACATCACTGCAATTGGGTTTGAATTTATCAAGAGTACCGATGGCTCTATGCCTTTGGTACAAATGATGAGTGAAATTGCCGGTGTTTCCAGCATCCATATTGCTTCTGAGTTGCTCACTGGTCATAATGATGGCCAAGGGATTCTGCTGGGGGGGGTGACGGGTATCCCTCCTGCTGAAATTACCATCGTAGGTGCAGGTACCGTAGGCTTTAACGCCGCCCAAACAGCCATGGGCATGGGGGCCCGGGTACGTATCATTGACGAGGAGATATACAAACTTCGGCGCATCGAAAAAGAGCTAGGAATCAGTGTCTATACTTCCGTAGCTCAGCGCAACTATATCCGTGAAGCGGTGGTCTCCAGTGATGTGGTCATTGGAGCGGCCTACCGAGAAGGCCAACGGGCTCCTCTTGTGATCACGGAGGACATGGTCCAGGATATGCGAATTGGCTCAGTCATCATCGATGTGGCCATTGACCAAGGTGGCTGTGTGGAAACCAGTCGGCCCACCAACCACGATCAACCGACTTTTATCCGCCATGGGGTGATTCATTATTGCGTTCCCAACATCGCCTCGCGTGTAGCTCGTACCGCCTCCATTGCCGTCAGCAATATCTTGGGTCCCCTGCTGGTCAATGTTGGGGATCATGGTGGCCTCGAAAACTATTTGAAGTACAATGACGGGATCAAGAGTGGGGTCTATATTTATCGTCGACATCTTACAAAAAAGAACATCGCTACCCTGTTTGGCATGGGGATGAACTACCGCGACATTGAACTCTTGATTGTAAGTATGTAATCCCCTTTTGATTAGGTATGAAAAAGAGAATCGCTCCGCTTTCAGGAAAAGAATGGCTCAAATACAAACCCTATGAGCGAGTATCGCGATACGATCAGTATTATATTAAGCTTGCTCGGGAAATATCTTCCTTTTTTTGGGGCATCCACGAATATGGCTATGATTGGGGTCGAGAGCAAGATTATGACCTGGCCGTGATTTTAGCTTCTTATTTTGAAGATATTGCTAATGAAATCGGTATCTGGGAAGAAGTGGTCAAGCTTGGTTTGGAAAAGACGGAGCAGGAATTCCCCCTTTTTGATGACATCGGATACAAATTGGGGCAGTTGAATTGGCAGGATATCGCCCTGATAGTATGGGGATACATCAGTATCCATAGCTCAAAGCTGATCTCACCAGATATTCCTTATTTGGAGCCCATGGCAAACGCCATATGTGAGCTCTTCGAGCATGAACTTGAGTTCGCTCCCCAAACAGACTTTTATGAGGAATATCTTGTAATTGACGACGAGTCCGACTTTGAAGAACTGAAAACCAAACTTACTTGGCTTAGCTTAGATTCATGGGTTTTCGGACCTGATTTATTTCCAAAACTTAAGGAAGAGGCGATCAAAACCAGGGAGACTGAAGACTTTAATGAGTGGACCTTTAGTTTTGACGCCTTAAATTTGTTAACCAATTATACCCTTCATACTCCAAGTGCTTGGTGGGGTTTGCTCCCAAGGGAAGTGTTTGCACGGGTTATCGATGCGTCTGATTCTTACCTTGAAGAATTGACTGATTTGAAAGCCTTTGAACTCCTGGAGTGGGCTTTTGTTCTTGAGGCAGATCAGGGCGAATATTACAGCTTCGTTGAGCCTAATGGCAGTTTCTCTTTAGAACTGATTAAGTCAAACCAAGCCCTTGATGGCGAGCAAGCTAGGCCTGGGCAGGTGGGGATTATTCAATGCATTAAATGGCTGGGGAAGTGGTATTCAACCGCGAACATTACCTTTACCGATGACCACTCCATTATCCGAGAATTGGAATCGGGAGTGCGCCCCATGGTCCTGTATACCCCAGAGGAGAAGGGACTCATCCAGGAGACTATTGAAGCGATGCAACGAACGTTTATAGACATTTTTGGCCATTCCTATGCGACGTTCAACGATAAGCTGGAAGCTCAAAACATGCTTGGCGAATTTTTAGCCCAACTCCCTAACGCTGAGGGAGAGGAAAATCGCGCTCCCGCTGCGCCCAGCGTTAGATCCAGTCAAACTGACGAAGAAGGACAAGTCGGGGTGGCTTTCATCCCTGGAGAGGGCCTCTCCTTTTGGCCTGCATTGCCAAGTATCCTAGAAGAACTTTCGAGGATAAAAGATGGGGCGGTAGAAGAGCCAAGTAGCTTGTTTTTTAAACTGTATACAGGGGGGATCCCCCCCCTTGTGTTTGAGGAGTTAGCTCAAGACGAGGCGGTTTCTCAAGTGCCATTTCCTATCCCAGCCTCGGCATTTGACCCCTTTCCCCATCATCGGTTTTTGATGCGATTCTTTCGTCCAGAAGCCTTTGCAGTTAAGATACCCAATATCGACGCGGTTTAAACCTCACGACTTGAACCAAGTTCAAATTCTTTGGTTTGATGTTAAAAAAGGACATGAAACCTACTGTCGCCATTGCTGGAGCTACTGGATTCATTGGTCGATGGTTCATCCATCGTTTCAGAGATCAATACCAATTTATCGCCTTGACTAGGCGAGAAATGCTGATCGATGAACCCGATCCTGACGTGGAGTGGCGCAGGGTAGAGATGTACTCCCTGTCTAGTGTAACGGCCGCTCTAGCCGGTGCAGATTATGCGTTGTATTTGGTTCATTCTATGAATCCTTCTACCCGCCTACATCAAGGGTCTTTTGAGGACACGGATTTGCTGCTGGCTGACAATTTCGCCCGAGCTGCTGAAGCACAAGGGTTGAGACAATTGGTTTTTGTGGGAGGGTTATTGCCCAAGGATCGGGATGATTTTTCCCGCCATTTGCGCAGCCGCTACGAAGTAGAGTGTACCCTTGGGGCGAGAAAGACGCCATTGACCTCTTTGCGGGCTGGCATCATCGTTGGCCCGGGAGGCTCTTCTTTTCGCATCATGGAGAAACTCGTCGCCAAGTTGCCCTTGATGATTGCCCCCAAATGGACCAACTCCCAGACCCATCCCGTTGCGCTGGATGACATGCTGAAAATGATCCAGCTGGTGTTGGGCAATGAGGATTACTTTGGGGAGGCCTACGACGTGGGCCAGCGAGAAGTGACTACCTATGCCGAGATGCTTCGGACTGTGGCCGACTTGATGGGGAAAAGGCGTTGGATCATTCCTGTACCTGTTTTTAGCCTCAATTTGTCCAAGTTGTGGGTGGCTACCATTGCAGAAAGCAGCAGTACCCTGGTTTCTCCTCTAGTGGAGAGCTTGCGTCACGAACTGAGTCTGAGGCCCAATAAACTAATGGATCAGTTCCCTGAAACCATTAATTTCCGGGAGTCTGCTCGTCAAGCCTTGCAAGGTAAGGGGGGCTATCCCGGTTTGCCACCTAACCGGAAAACCGTCACTGAGAAAAACACCGTACGCAGTGTGCAGCGTTTGCCCAATCCCATGGGGAAAACGGCAGTTTGGGTAGCTCGGCGCTATCAAACT
>CAZFPQ010000305.1:0-7879 GCA_964521065.1 uncultured Bacteroidia bacterium
TGCCTTTCCAGGTCGTCAAGAGAGGTTTTTATCCGTTTCAAAATGGCTAACGTCCAGCTAAGATTTGATGGGCTTAAAATTCAGATTCCTTTTCATTGAAGCTTCTTTTTTCTTCAAACGGATGATCCCTAGCTTATCGAGCATCGTTATAAAGGGATAGGTAGGATCAAGCTCATCTTCTTTCACTCCAAAATTAGCACGAGAAGGGTATTGGTGGTGATTGTTGTGAAGCCCTTCCCCCATCATGATCAAATCCAACTTCATCAGATTGGTTGATGAATCCTTGTTATGAAAGTTGATATAACCAAATTTATGGGAGCACCAGTTCACAATGGCACCATGAATAGGCCCCATTAAAACATGGAAGGGAATCAGTAAGAAAAGCCAAATTGAAGGAGAAAAGAAATAATAGAAGGCTACATATACCAATACCCATGACATCCTGGTCCACATAGAACACGCCATGCGGTCAAAAGATGCCCAGTTCGGAAGATTTGCCTTGTATTTTTCTTCTACCTGGATTGTATGGGTATAGATCCCTGAATAAATTTTGTACGTCCTCCACATCATTTGGAAAGGATTCCCATCATGTTCTGGAGAGTGAGGATCTTCTTCTGTATCAGCATGCTCATGGTGCAATCGGTGCATGATGGCATAAGCATAGGGGCTGAGGTAGGAAGATCCCTGGCATACAAAAGTTAGGCAATAGAACACCTTTTCCATGAAGGGCGACATGTCAAACATGCGGTGTGAGGCATATCGATGAAGAAAAAAGGTTTGGAAAAATAAGGACAGGTACCAATGTGCAATGAAGAAAACGATGATTGCCAGCATGAGACCAAATGGTTTTAGAAATGTTAAAGCGCCAAAATCAATGACCAAAAGGGTGCTATATGTCGCCGAAGTCAAACTGCTATCGACTTACCTGAAGAGACAGATGAGGCCTGATTCTTCCCAGCAAGGTGCTGGCTCACTGCCTTTACGATCCTCGAGTCTTTGACAATATCACAATGCCCCAAACCTTCGTAAATCCGAGTCTCAAGATGGCCATATTTATCAGCCAAGGCCAAGCAATTATCAAAGGAAATAGCACTGTCTGCCTTGCCATGAAGGAGCAAATACTTAAACTGTTTGCGATCCAACATCCCATTTAGGCCAATTGGAAAGGCCTGCTCAAGGCTACGTCCATCCGCTTCTGCCAAAGCAGCAATATTGTGTGTCAATCCTTTTGCAACACCTTGCGGCAAATCCAAGGTATCGATAAAAATATCCAGTATGGCTTCTGGCCTGGCTGGCATGCTGATTGAAACCATCTCATTGATGCTAAGACCAATTCTGTTTTGTTTTTTAATTCTATCAAGGGCTAGCAAGGTGGCGGTACCTCCCCAAGAATAGGTAACTATTTTCTCGATGGGTAATTCCGAGTTGTAGTGCAGCAGAATAGCTTCGATGACTTTAGACATTTCAATCTGGTCTACAAAGACACCGGAGGAACGGCCATGACAAGGCATGTCTGGCATAATTACCTGAAATCCATTCTCTACAAGGCCCTCGACAACATGGCGCATGGCATACCCACAACTGTTCCAACCATGGGCTACATAAACGGCTTTACCACTTCCTTTACGGAAGACTTTTACCCGATATCCTCGAATGGTCAAAGTTTCTGTGCTGCCTGATTGATAAAACTTTTGATGTTTCGCCTTGATCTTCGTCCGTACCGGCTTACAAAAAAGCTTAGTAACCAATTTGATGGCGGACGCCTCAGAAACACTTGCAATCAGCCTGATGATCTTCCTTATGTACTTGACAGAACTGGGAATGTCGTTGGTGTTGGTATGGAGGTCTTTGCTAATCTTCATTGTAGGGTGTTTGAATGAGTACCAATCGATAGATCAAAGCTATGGGGCTTTAAGCTCAAGGGAGTCCTGTATTTGTTCCAAAAAGGTTTATTATTGTTCCAGCCCACATTTTAGCATGACGAGCTCATTTACGGGAAAAGACTGGAGATCAATAGCGTTTAGAGCTACCGAAATAGACTCCTATGATCGATTATTTGCCATCAGGATTAATGAACCATAGGCATGGAGGAAAAAACCTCCTCTTAGGTTTTCTCATCCTACTTTTTCAGGTCTTGCCTTTTCGTAGCCTTGCTCAGTTTATGGAGCTCGAGACCAATGGTTTGCCCCCCTTAAAGGTATTCAGCCCTAAAGAATACGAAGCAAGTCGGCAAAGCTGGAGCATCTTGCAGGATGATCGGGGGATATTGTTTTTCGGAAACAATGAAGGATTGTTGACCTACGACGGGAGCAACTGGGAGTTAATCCCCTCACCAAATGGCGCCATCATCCGATCATTGGCTATGGATGAACATGGGATGATTTACTACGGGGGAAGAGATGACCTAGGTTATGTTACCACAGATTCTGTTGGCCAGCTAAAGCTGGTATCGCTGAAAGACAAAATCCCCGCAAGCAATGAGAATTTCAATGACGTATGGGAAATTAACTACCTAGACGGGGAGGTGATCTTCCAGACTTACAGGCATCTTTTTTTGCTCAATATTAAGCGAAGTGAAAGCTGGGAGGATCGTTCCTTTGAAGTAATCAGTCCTCCCGAACAAATAATGTCATGTGCAGTCATTGACAAGCATTGCTACGTGTATGTAAAAGGAGAAGGCTTAAATTATTTAGTTGATGGCAAGTTGCAACCTGCCTCACAGAGAGCATACACCAAAGAGCTGATGGTAGATATGCTGCCATGGTTTCCCCATTCAAGCAGGGCAAAAATATTGCTCTGCGGATTGAGAAGAGGCTTGTTTAGTTGGGACGGAGATCAGTTTTTACCTTTTCCCCTAGAGAAACAGGCAGAAGAATTAATTCAAGCCGCCAAAATCACCAATGCCTGCTACTTGTCAGATGGGACCCTTGCCCTGGCAACTGACAACCTGGGCATCATTGTGCTTAACGAAAAAGGGCAACTGGTCAATCACCTACATAAGGGTACAGGCTTTCCGGTGGAAGACACCAATGACCTCCTTATGGACGGTCAAGGAGGACTTTGGGTGAGCACCTCATTCGGAATTATCAGAGTCGACCTCCCCGCCAGTCTGACTCATTTCTCAGACCAATCGAAGCTCGACTACCGGGTATATTCCATGACTATCCACAATGATCGGTTATATGTAGGGACAACCAACGGATTATTTGCCTCTCCCATAGGTGGGGAGAAGGCCTTTGAGCCGGTTGAAGGGCCTAATACCGCTGTCTTTGACGTATTGTCAACGGGAAAAGATTTATTGGTGGCCTCCCCTTATGCTGGGGTTTACCAACTGGATGACCATAAGCTCATCAAGCTATTAGGCCAGGTTCCAATTAAGCTGACTCATTCTAGGTTCAATGAGCATATCATCTTTATTGGAGATGGTTCTGATGAGTTTGGCTTCAGCATATTATACAAAACGGCAAATTATTGGCACCGTATCCTAACCCGTCCACTCATTAGAGAACAGATCCGATATGTAGAGGAGGAAAGTCCTGGAGTTTTATGGCTAGGTTCCCGGAGTAAGGGTTTTTTGCGTGTAGAGATTCCCTACTTAACAGAATTGAATGACAAACCCTCTTCCGAGCTGGCTAAGCTTGATTCACTTGCTGTGCGAGTAACACGATATCCTGATTCACTACCTACGTTGAGTTTCCGTGCTCGTCCTTATTTTGTGCATGACAAGCTGTACCTGGCCAGCAGTGAGGGATTGAAGCAGCTAAACCCTCGAACCAATCAACTTATTCCAGATAGCACATTAGGTCTTATGCTCGCAGACTCTAGCACTCATATCAACCATCTTGTGCTCGGGCCAGCAGGTTCCATTTGGGCGAACTATATCAAGGCTGGAGCCAAAGCCGTTTCAATAGCGAAGTTAACTCCCAGCCGTGGTGGTCACTATAGGCTAGAAGAACAGACAGATCTGCTACGAATAAGGGATATGCAATTTACCACCATGTTCACAAGGCGGGAGGCGGGGGATCCCATGTGGTTTGGTACCACCAATGGATTGATCAAGTTCCAACCTCAAATCAATAGGGACAATCAATCAACTTTCTACACCCTTGTGCGCAAAGTCTATATCCAAGGCGATTCCTTGATCTATGGAGGCCATTCAAGCAGGAGTAGGGAGCAGTTCATCAACCCGGTGCTCACCTATACCTATAATGCATTGCGGTTTAAGTTTAGCGCCGTTAATTATGAAGTCTCCGAAAACACCTTGTATCAATACCAGCTACAGGGCTTCGATAAGGATTGGTCCGGATGGACATTGGAAAATCAGAAGGATTATACCAACCTTCCTGAGGGCACATATAAGTTTCGGGTCCGATCAAAAAACATTTATGGCATCATGGGCAGCGAGGGGACTTTTGAATTCGAAATATTACCACCCTGGTACCGTAAATGGTGGGCATTCTTGCTATACGCGGTTCTGGGAATGGCATCAATCGCTTTTTTAATCCTTGCCTATAACAAATGGAAGACCAGACAATTGAAGCTTAAGAACAAGGAGCTACAACAAGCCGTTGATGAGAAAACCCAGGAAATCTTGGAGACTCAGAAGCAGCTGATCCTACAAGAAAAGATGGCCTCGCTGGGTCAAATGACAGCTGGCATGGCACACGAACTGAAAAACCCATTAAATTTCATCAACAACTTTTCTCAAGGCTCTATTGAATTGGTAGATGAGATTCAATTCGAGATGGAAGAGTCTTCTGGCCAAGAAGGAAGGGGGGGAATAAAAGGTGGTTTGTCATTGCTGAAGAAAAACCTGGAATCCATTTACAAAAATGGCGTCCGGATGGATAAGATTGTGCTTGGCATGCTTAACCACAGCAACATCAGTCCTGATGAGCGGGTGTCAGTGAATATTAACCAATTGGTAGACGAAAGTGTAGAACTTGCTTTCTTTAGTTTTAAAGGCCGCTATCCCAGCTTTGACTTTCAGGTAGTTCGTGATTACAAAGACGAGCAATTAATGGCTTCTGTTTATCCTAATGAGCTGAGGAAGAGTTTGGTAAACATTTTTGACAATGCCTGTTACGCCATTCATAAAAAGGCACAAACCTCAGACCAAGGATATCAACCCACCATAAAGCTTACTTTGGAATCCCAAAAGAACCATCTTCAGATCCGTATACGGGACAATGGCACAGGGATAGCTCAAGAAAATCGAGAGAAGATTTTTACACCGTTTTACACCACCAAAGCAACTGGCACAGGCAATATTGGGCTTGGCTTATCTATTGCTTATGATGTGATTGTCAAGGGGCATCAGGGGCGGTTCATCCTGGAAAGTGAGCCCGGTAGTTTCACCGCTTTCCTCATAGAATTGCCGATGGGTAAGGCTTAGGAGAGCAGTCGATTCCTTGGCCCTCCAATCAAAGACAAGCAGAAAAAGCGGAACCTAGCTGAAAATCCCCTGTCATTTTTTTCGCAGATCGGAAGGACGTTGGCCAAAATGTTCTCGAAATTTTGAGGAGAAATACTTGGGGTCTCCGAAACCTACCTTGTAAGCCACTTCAGATACATTCAGGTTGGATTCCAGCAAGAGCTTTTTTGCTCTTTCCATGCGAATAGTTCGAATATAAATGGACGAAGACACATTAGCTAGGGCCTTGATTTTGCGGTGCAACTGGGTGCGGCTGGTACCGATCGCCTGGCACAGTTCCACCACGCCAAAATGCTCTTCATCGATGTGGTCTTCTACTGCCTTTCTGACACTCCACAAAAAAGCATCTTCTTCATTGTCCACCTCTTCGGCATGAGCAGGATGATTGTCAATGCTGCTATAATGTGCCTGTAAGTTCCGCCGTAGGTCCAACAACTTTCGAACCCTTAGGTTGAGCTCCTTGCGGTTAAAGGGTTTGCCCAAATAGGCATCGGCTCCTTTCTCTAACCCCTCCAACCGAGAAACATCATCCGACTTAGCCGTGAGTAGAATGATGGGAATATGGCTGGTGTTTCGATTGTTTTTCAAGGTCTCGCATAAGTCGTATCCGCTCTTCATCGGCATCATGACATCGCTGATGATCATATCAGGAACGGTATCGATGGCCACATCTATTCCCTCTTGACCATTCCAAGCGATGTGTACCAAGAACTCATTCTCCAAGCAAGAACGCAGGTATTGGGCAATATCTATGTTGTCCTCTACGATCAACAAGCGAGGGCGCTCGTCATTCGGCCCTAAAAACGCTACCGGCTCCTGCCCAGGACTCATGCTGGAGCCTACCTTCTTCAGGGCTTCGAGCTCGATGGGGGCCGCCTGGCGAGAAATCGGAAGCTCGACCCTAAACGTGCTCCCCTCCCCTTCCTGACTTTCTACGCTTATTTCTCCATTCAACAGCTCTACCAGTTCTTTTGTAAGGGAAAGGCCAACGCCCGTGCCTCCCTCTTGGGTAAGCGCAGCTGCACTGAAAAAACGATCAAACACATGAGCAATGTCTGCAGGAGGAATACCTATTCCCGTATCAGAAACGGTCAGACTCCATATCGTTTCCTGCTGAGTTATTTCCACCACAACCTGCCCTCCAGTCGGAGTGAATTTAATGGCGTTGGAAATCAGGTTAGAGAGGATAATGGTCAGTTTATCCGGGTCAAAGTCTAGGATCAGTTCGGCTATACTGCTTCGAAAAAGCAGCTGGATATGTTTATGCTCCGATTGTGGTTGGAAAGACTCGATCAAGTACCGAGCAAATTGAAGAACATCGCCTTGATACAATTGAATGTCAATCGGTTTTCCAGACTCCAGTCTTCGCAGCTCCATGACCTGGTTCACGAGTTCGAGCAAGCGTAGTCCATTGCGCTCAATGATAGGCAGGCCCTTATCCATCCAGTGATCTGGGGCAGATTTGATTTGTTCCGTAGTTGCCAAGATGGCGGTTAAGGGAGTTCTGAATTCGTGTGAAATATTCGTAAAAAAAAGGCTCTTAACTCGGTCGAGTTCTAAGAGCTTAGAGTTCCTTTCTTCCAACTCTTTGGATATGATGGCTTGCTTTACGAGGTCAACATTCTTCTTGGTCTTTGCGATCGTTTTTTCCAGGTCTTCAAAGTTGATGGGTTTCGTCAGGAAATCATAAGCCCCCAGGTTCATGGCATGCCGAATATTGGGCATATCTCCATAGGCCGATACCATTACGACTTGCAGCACCTCCCCCGATTCCATCAATCTTGGTAATAAAGTCAGGCCATCCATCTCTGGCATGTTGATGTCGCACAACACGATTTCTATTTCCGGATTTTCTTCTAACAGCTCTAGGGCTTCTTCTCCGCTCAGCGCAAAATGAAGCTGATAATCGCCAGAGACGATCTTCTTTCGGAACCTAAATTGGAAAAGCGACTCAATCTCCTGTTCATCGTCCACGATAAGGATAACAACAGCATCATCAGATTGGGGCATAACAGACAGACGTATTCTTAAATTTCACCTAATTTTACTTTATCAACTTAGATTCTAGCTAAACTATTCCGACCTACCGAAACAAAACCAACCTTTCCAGCCTATTAAAGACGATCTCACTCGATCAGTTTTGCTGAGAACCAGCCTTTGAAAGCGCAGGGGTAGTAGCTTGACAAAGTAGAACCAAGGTAGTACAAAATAAAAAGTAATGATAACCTTAGCTGGACTTTAGCCAGAATGTTGGTCATAACCCATAGCGGTGTCGCCTTTCCGATTCCCGGAATCTTCGATCCGCGGGATCTACCTTTTACATAGGACCGCCAAAAGCGTTTTAATATGGGTTTCTTTACCAAGCATAGTGTCACCTGCCGCGGGCCTTACTTTTTTCAAAAAAAGTAAGCATCCCGACTCGTCGGGACGGCATTCCAGACCTGC